>JAYTKZ010000029.1:0-7713 GCA_043729885.1 bacterium | reverse complement strand
CTCGTATGTTTGAGCGTTATTCTAATGATGATAAAACTGATTACCAATTAGTTAGTATTAACCCACATGTTAAAGATTATGATACTTCTATTCAAAAAGACCTAACTACATTAATTAAAAAGATATATAAATTTAATGTTCATCATTTAGATATTGATCAAAAAATATTACTGAATGCAGATTATACGATTTCAGAAAAACATTATGCTACCTATCATCTTTCTCAAGACCATTTAGATGAAGACTATGAGGTATTGAAAAATATAGAGGAATGAATTATTAAATGATTACTTTCTCGTATCCATACTGGTAGTACAAAGGAAGATAAAGTATATTTGAAATACTATGAGCTCATTGATGTGCTAATGTATAGCGCTAAAACCCTACATGATACGAGAGATAATTTTATCACTCTATGACAATCAGAATCACTTATGGTTAAAGAGCGCATGCAACACCTAAAAGAACAAATGGTTGACCTCTATATTATTTTAGCTAATATGATTGCCAATCGTGAAGATAATACTAAATCACTTTCAATAATCTTAGCAGCAATAGACCAAAATGCTATTCAAGTTGCAGATTTATTGGCACAGCATTTACATCGTCAAAATTTACCTTGAGGTGAATTAAGTGCATTGCTCCATTTAATATCTTCACTCCAAAGATCTCATCATGCTATTTCTCAATCTATTAAAAAACTCTATACGTAAGTAATATAATGATAAAAATAGGTCATAGATGAGCTGCTTGATATATACCTGAAAATACATTGCCTTCTTTTGAGAAGGCAATTTCTCTATGAGTAGATATGATTGAGTTAGATGTATATATGTCTAAAGACCTTAAAATAGTGGTGATTCATGATGAAACTCTGCATAGAACGACAAATTGAATATGAAATGTTAGTGATTTTACATATGAAGAACTATCTGATTTAGATGCAGGATACTGAGCAAAAATCCCATTACTATCTGAAGTAATTGATCTAGTTAATAAAAGATGTGGTATAAATATTGAATTAAAATGAATAAACACTGCATTATATGTATCAGAGTTAATTAGAGACTATATCATAAAATGATGGGCAGAAAGTTATTTTTTTATTTCTAGTTCAAATGAGATTCTTCTAAATGATTTTTATAAATATTTATCTACTATTGAGAGAGGATTAATTTACTCATGAATACCTATTTGATATTCATCAATTGTATTACCAACGAAATCGAATGTATTATGTTTAGATAGAGAATTTATTAATCAGGATTTTGTTGATGATGCGCATCGTAATAATATAAAAGTTCTTGTTTGGACAGTTGATGATAAAAATGAAATTATTAAATTGAAAAATATGAAAATTGACTGAATTATTTCTAATTTCCCTGATTTAATATAATAATAAAATTAATCACCAATAAATTCATCAATATATCAAAATATTACATCTTTTTTGCTGTCAATTTCTGTCAATTCTCATTTTGAAAAATTCTCTAGAACTCGCTCAATGACTTGCTCTCTCAGTGATGGTCTATCTACTCAGATTCTAATTTTAGTAAATGTATTACTGTTTTGTAATTGTGCTAAAATACTTTTAATTCAATTATGTCATGCAGGAGATCCTCCAATTTTTTTTTGTATTTTTCATGTAGGTAAATCTATTTCATCATGGAGTACTAAAATATCTTTGGGGTTTATTTTATAAAAGAAACTTATTTTTTTAACTGCATCTCATGATTTATTCATAAATGTTTGCGGTTTACAAAAAATAGTATCTCATTCTTTAATTATTTCAGCATTAAAGTTATTATCAAACTTCCATGGTCAATAATCTTTTTCATCACAAAAATTATCAATCATAATAAATCAAATATTATGTCTTGTCTTTTTATACTCTTCACCTGGATTCCCTAGTCATACTATTAATTTCATTGTCATATTATTTTATAATAAATTTTCTAATCCAAATATTTTTTATAAATGCTAGTGATAGGGTAGATAGTATAAACCCTAATGTAGGTACTATAGCATGAATATACCGCTTATCTAATCATATAAACCATAAATATAACCCTATAATAAGGTATGTTATGATAATTATCGCTATTTTCCTTTCCATAGATCATTCTCGCTTTTTATCGAGTGTGACATTTTGGTTTCTGGATTCAATTTTACTCAAACGATGTTCTATTTCATCAATTGTTGTCATAGAATATTAATATTACTAAATACAAATTTTCTCGATCATATTTTCTAAGAATGCACTAATGCTAAATCATCTATGTTGTATTGCTTGAGGAAAAAAGCTAGTTTCTGTAAATCATGGAATAGTATTAACTTCTAAGAAATACAAAATATTTTTCTCTTTATTATAGATAAAGTCTATTCTTGCAAGACAAGTTAATTTACAGTGGCGATATATATCTATACTTAAATCTTTTATAGTTTTTTCTAGTATTCATGATATCTTTGCTGGAGTGATTTCTTGTGTATTTTTGAGGTTATACTTAGCTTCATAATCAAAAAATGACTCTCATGTAATAATTTCACTTATTGCATAGACATCTATTATTCAATCCCAATCTCATACTAGAGAAACAGTAAACTCTTGTCCGGTAATATACTCCTGAACTAATGCTTGATCATATGTAGTGATTTTACTAAGCAATATAGTAGTTTCTTCTTGTGAACTACATATTCAACTATCCAGAGACGATCCTCAATGTACTGGTTTTATAAAAACCTTTTCATTTTTAGGTAAGTTATAAGTAGCATTATTCAATTCTATAATAGATGTTTCGGGTACAGTTATTCATTTATTCTTTAGATACAGTGTACATAGATATTTATCTATACATAATTCATGTGAGTTTGTTGTAGTGAAAAAAACTGGTATGTTATGTTCTTCACAAACTCTAGTAATCTCTCAGTTTTCACCTCATATACCATGAATAACTGGTATAACAAGATCAAAGTTTCTTTTTGCTTCAATAAACTTTCAATACTCAGATGGAATATTAAATATTGTTACATGATTTAACTCTTTATCAAGATGATTGAAAATTGTTTTTGCACTTTTCAGTGATATTTCTCTTTCTCAATTTTCTCATCATGTAACTATAGCAATATTTCTTTTCATAGTATATTACTTATTTACTACTAGAAATACCATTTGCTTCATTTCATTGTTTATGCAAATACATAACTCTTCCAATTATTATACAAAGTACTATTACTCTTACAAAAGTACTTGCAAATATTAGACAGAATGGAAGTGAGAAGCCAAGTACTGACATACTATATATTTGTTTGTAGCTGTATTCTGTTTTGAGAATCTTTGATAAACCCCATATAATAAGTGCATAGAGATATAGACTTAATGCAGCAAACAATCCTACGAGAAACGATCCAAAAACTAAAACAATTAAACTCAATACTGATACTACTATATGTGACACATTAATTATCTTTCCTGCGTTACTTGTGATAGTATTTACTATTCCATTCATTGTGCTTTGCACGATTTCAGGAGTTATATGTATTGCTGGATTCCCTTTCATAGCTTGAGCTACTTCATAGACACGCTTTTCATTTTTATTTGCTTGTGCAATTAATTGAGTTTTATTGAGTAATATGATTGTATTGTATGATTCTATACTTCCACTTGAATTTGGATCTATCACAAGAATATTTTCATACCCTTTGCTATATCTTCATCTATTCTTTGAGTCTCTATTATTCATCATAAATTCTTTCCCAGAAAATATATTTTCGATACTAGCTGTTGAAAACACGATTGGACCAGTACTATTTGTCACTACGCCACTTTCAGCAGATATATCCAATACAAGCCCGCTTGGGTATCATTGTATTGCTATATCTTTAGCTATATTAGCTCATTTTATTAGATTTTCTTTAGTGAAAAAATGTCCAAATATTACAATACCTATTGTTCCTAGTATAAAGAATATTAGAAAGAATAAACGAGTATAACGCCATACAGCTTTTCAAAATGTATATTGTTGTCATTCATTGTGATAATATTGTACATCATACAGACTTTTTCGTAGTGATTTGAAGAATTTCATAGGGGAGTAGATATAATAAAAAACAACTACACTATAGTATAGTTATTCTTTAAAAAATCTAGATTATGTTTAATTCACTGATAATTATGAAAATATATCTATACTTTAATATTATTTTAGATTATAGGAAATTTGAAATACATAGGTGATGAGCCTATAATCTATCAATACTCTTCGCTTCGGCTCTTTTTATTACTGCAAGCAGTCAAAAGAGCCTTGTTCAGAGGTATTTTTTATTACTTCACTACTATTAATAGTATTTTTATCATTAAATGTAAACTCGTATTCAAATAATTCTCATCAAATTAACCTAGGTAACCATATAATATCATCATCCCACATATTATCATAAGGTATTTTATCAGTATTCCACCATTGTGGCTTCATTTCTTCTGTTTCTGAAGGCTCTCATATATATTCTTTTCATACAAAAACATGAACAGATTGATTCCATTCAGGTTTGTGGGGTCGATAAAAATGTAATATTCATTGTTTTACTAAATTCTAAGCAGAAATTGCTACTCATGTCTCTTCTAGAAATTCTCTTATTGCAGTTTGTTCAATAGTTTCTCAATCTACTTGTTTACCACCTGCTCCATTCCATTTCCCTTCACCAAATCCACGTTTTTTCATACAAAGTAAAATTTGTCACTGTGTATTGAATACGAAACAAAGAGTAGCTTGAAGCATATGGGACTATATATTTAAATGTTATCTATACACTTAGAACCTTACGAGATCCTTCGTATTCTACTCAGGATGACGACTAGACACCATTATTCCATCACAAAGAACTCTAAACTATCACCTTCAACTACTTTCTTGCTCAATCTTACTTTCATACCACATTCATATCCAACTGCAACCTTAGAAACATTTTCTTGATCTCTTTTAAGTGAAGTTACCTTACCTTGTCCAATCATTTCTTCTTCTGCTTCTTCTGTAGTTCACTTTCTCCAAATTCTAAATTCAGCGCCATTTCTAACTTCTCATTCAGTAACCTTTCACCCAATAATCATTTCTTTTTCTTTTTTGAAGAAGATACCAAGGATAGTTAATCTACCAATCCCAACTTCTTTCACTTCAATCTTAATCATTCATTTCAATACTCAGTCAATATAGTCGGTCATTTCATAGATAATATCGTATGTTTTAATTTTTAATTTCATTTGGTCTGCTTTTTTGATAATAGAAGCAGGAATTGGAACATTGAATCAAAAAATCATCGCACTAGCTGCATGAGCAAGAGAAATATCACTTTCACCAAATGTACCTACATCACTATGAATTACTTTGATTGTCATATTCTCTGGTACTTCCATACTTTGAAGAGCATATTTTGCAGCTTCCAAACTACCGAAACTATTAGCTTTCAATATAACATTGAGCGTTGTAATTTCACCAGCATTCATTTGTGAAATTGTATTTTGTAACCCACTAGCATCTTTTTGTGCTTTCTCTTCATCTTTTACTAAACTAATTCTATCTTGTGCTTGGCGTTCTGTATCTACAACTTCAGCTACACGACCTGGTTCTGGTATATCTTGCATACCAAGTATCATAACTGGATCTCAACCATGAACTACTTTAATTTCATCTCATTTCCAATCAAGCATTCTTCTCACTTTACCATATGTATTGTGAATCATTAATATATCTCATACTTTTAGTGTACCAGTCATTACCAAGAGAGTAGTTAGTACTCATTGTTTTGGATCCTTGTGAGATTCTAATACAACACACACTCAATTTCTTTTTGGATCATATTGTAACTCAAGCATTTCAGCTTGTAACACTATTTGTTCTAATAAATCCTCAATACCTTGACCACTTACTGATGATACTGGTATGACAGGAACATTTCATCCTCGATCTTCAGCAGTTAATCCATGTTCAGCCATTTGACTTTTAATATTGTCTATATTATTAATTCATTTATCAATTTTTGTAACTGCGACCATAATTGGCACTCCAGCATCTTGAGCATGTTTAATTGCTTCTACTGTTTGTTGTTTAATACCATCATCTACAGCAATAACAATTACAACTATATTTGTAATCTTGGCTCCACGAGCACGAAGTGATGTGAATAACTCATGTCAAGGTGTATCAATAAATGTGATTTTTTCTCCTTTATACATAATTTGTGAGGCACCAATTGATTGTGTAATTCATCAAGCTTCTCATCAAACCACATTTGTTTTTCTAAGATAATCGAGTAACTTAGTTTTCCCATGATCCACATGCCCCATAATTGTTACAACTGGTGGTCTTTTAACTTTGTGTTCTGCATCTTTATCAATATCCAATATCGCTCCAAGATTTCAACTCATCATATCTTCAATAGACATACTTCCTGCCTCTTTTTTAACTTTCACTCCAAACTCATCACCTATTAATGTAGCAGTATCAAAGTCAATACTTGAGTTAATGTTCACCATAATTTTATTTGCCATGAATTTTTTCATTAATTCAGGGAATGTAACTCACATCTTTTCAGAAAATTCTTTTACACTAATTGTGTCATTAATTATAATTTCTTGTTTCTTAATTAATGTTCAAGATGTTGCAGCTTCTTTTTTAACTACTGTAGATGCTGGAGTTGGTGTAGCACTTTTTTGTCCATGATGGCCTCATGCTGGTTTACCTCAGTATGAAGGTGGTTTCCCAGCTCATTTTGAAAATGAAGGAGTATTATTTGTGAATGTATGAAAGGTCTTTCAACGAGTCTCTGAGTCTGATTTCCCTGTTCAACTTGGGATAAATGGCTTTGAAGGTACGGTAGAAACAGGTTTTTTTGGCGCATCTGAACGACGTTTAAATTCAGGTTTTGCAGGACGAGGTGGAGCTGCTTGGATAACCCTAGCATTACCATATGTTTTTACAGTTGGTTTTTCTTCATCAACTACTGGAGTAGTTTTTTGTGCTGGTTTAGAAAAAATATCATCAGTATCTGATGTATCTGCAGGTTCACTATCTTTTGGACCAAACCCTAATCCAGATAAGAAATCGTCACCAAATCATACTTCTTCAGCTTTAAACACCATTGACACATCACTCTTTTTTGGTTTTCCAATATGAGCTGCTTCAAATGTAGGTTCGATGAGTTTCCACTCTTCTTCCTTAATATTTGCAATTCTAGCACCAAGTGCTTTTCAAATAACTGTTTTGTATGATTTTGCAAGAGTTTCTCTTGTAATACTATACTTTTCAAGAATATCACTAATTTTTGGCATATAATTTTGCAAACACTAAAAAAGTCCTCTGATCGAGGTGCTTCTTACTCTATTTTACAGTAGTAAGAAGCGCCGAAGTGAAGAGACTTGAAAGATAATAGATAAAATATTTTTTATTTTTTCTATTATCCAAAAAAATCTTCTGATCGATGAAATGTTATAGCTATATAATGCTTAAATACAATAGGAAAGTAGCTATTTGATTAATTTATGTCTTTTAAGATATCATATATATCATTTTGCCATGACCGTCCATGGCGTAATAGAAAATAATGTCTTTGTTACAGATGATAGTCATCTATGTAAGTCAGTAAGGCAGTTATATCATATTGCATGATATGAAAGTTGATGATAAATAATTGAGTTTGTTCTATGAGCAAAATATGTAAATA
>JAYTKZ010000028.1:0-15761 GCA_043729885.1 bacterium | reverse complement strand
CTTTGCTGACTAGGTATTGTAATATTAGCTGTAAAATATGAATATAATCATATAAATCATATATAAAATAAACATCGTGCAGATGCTACAATTACAGCTACTGTATGTAGCTTTTGTTTTCGTGTCTGATATGATAAAGGTATATTAGACCAAGGCTTCCAGGAAACTAGACGCATTTATGATAATAGTTCATCAGATGAAAGTTTTTTCTTATTTTTGAAATCATCAATTGAAAGAGTTTTTTGTTCTTGGAGTTGATTATCTTCATATTTGGCATGTGATGATTTTATCATAACTTGTAGTGGATCAATTTTTGTATCATTAGTTTGTGTTTTCTTTGTTGTATCCAAAAATCTATTTCTTCGTATTTTTGCTAAAAAGGGGAGTAAGCTTAATTCTGACATTTTAAAAAATGCTATAACAAAAAATGGGAGCATTGTCAAAAGTGCTAACACAGTAGCAACTCATTTGTTTCATCATGTTTTCACTACAGTATTCCAAGCTAATAATCATATCCCGATTCCTGCTGCTAATATTACCAATTGAATAAGAGAAACTGATAGTGGACCTATCTGGAAATTCATATTTAACCATCATTTTTCTATATTCCTTGGTACAAATACTTTCATAGTGTGTTTATGCTAAAATAGTCTAATATTGCAAGTATAATGGAAGTGTAGTTTTATCCTGTTTATATGTAGTATAATCATCTCATATTGTTAGTACAACTGATGGTCAATCAGCAGGAATTTGATCAGTAGATGATACAAGAGCAAAAGGAAAGAGGAGCTGTAATTTCTTAATAGTAGCTGCCCAACCAGAACCATTAGTCACAATTGTTGTTTGTTTTTGATATGCCGGAGCATTTCATATATCAAATATAGTGAAACCATACTCAACTAAATCAATAGCTACATTACCTGCGACAGGAACTACTCTTCGTGGCTTATATTCTCATGTATTAATTCCATTGAGTACACGAATTGTTGGTTGCTCTGCTAGAAAATCTGTATCTAAAACAGTATCTGCTACAAATGATTTAATAACTGCATAATTACTTACATTAGAAGGTCATGCTCATGCAGGTAATTGCACTGACATTCAACCAAAGTCACCCATTGGAGGAGAATAGAGTAAACATCATGCTTGTGCATACTCCCATTTATAATTTCAACATGCAGCTATTTGCCATGATGATTTATGTTTGAGTGTTCCAGCGTATGGGAGTCCCCAAAGTATTTCATCTGTTGTGAGATTCGTTTTAATAAAATCAGTAGCCTTAGCATATATACTTTTTACTTTACTTGGATTGAGTAAAGTTTTACTTGATGTAAGTTTATCTATGATTGCTTGAATAATCTTTTGTTGTCTGAGTGAACGTGCGTAATCAGATGTAGAATGTCTACTTCTTGCATATTTGAGAGCAGTTGATCAATCAAGTGTTTGTACACCAGATCAAATCGAGAACACAATATATGAATTATTTTCTCACGGATACTCTCTATCTATAATAGCTTCTGGGACATTTAGTTCAATTCCTCATAGTCCATCTATAAATTTTTCAAATCATTTGAAATCAATAAAGGCGTAATAATCTAGTGGTATACCAGTAATTTCAGTTAATTTTCCTAGAAAACTTGGTGCAGCTAATGCATAATCTTTTTTATTTTGATACAATGATGATTCAAAAATACTATTTATTTTCCCATAATTTCAGTTTGGTTTTTTTACATACAAATCCCTTGGGATTGAAAGCATTGCCATAGTTCATTTTTTTGGATTAATTGATGCTATAATCATTGCGTCGGTAAGAAATGATCAATCATGTCATGCTCATCCATATCAGATGAGTGCAATATTTAGATTTCATTGTTCATCTAATTTTGGCTCTGTACCAATTGATTTACTGATTATTGCTCTTGTTCAGGCAGAAATAGATGTTCATACTTTTCACATAAATGCAAAAATTGTTCATCGTGATAACCCTATCAATAAACAACACAATAAAAAAATACCAGCCTGTATAATAAATAAATGTTTACCTTTTTTTGCAGCTTTTTGTTGGAGAATAAAATCATCACCAGGATGCTTCAGCTTTCTAGTATGTATCATTTAATTATAGTTTATATCATTGTAAATGGTGGTCGTATTATTTTGTAATATTATCTCATTCATCATTTCACTGTAGTATTGAGAATCATTCTAATATTTGTGCCAATGGGATACTTCATGTAACCACTGATGGTAGAAAGTTCTCAATTGCATTTGTTATTCCTCAAATAGTTGTATTGAGAACAAATTCAGTATTTTTAAATGTTATAGAAGCAGTAGATTGATTATTCTGTGTGAATCAAGCTATAAATATATTGTTACTTGGAACAGAGAGATTAAATACTAATTCTTTATCTTTTAGTGTTACATCTCATGTTGCTACTATGGTATTATCAGTATCTTTGAGAGTTAAGAGTAGTCAGTCTTTACTATATACAAATCATAGTATCCCACTGTCTTTTGTTGAGATACTATCAATACGAAGTATGACATGATTACTAGCTTTAATAATAATATATCATTCAATTGGGCTACTAATAATTCATTGGATTGCCTCGTCCATAGTTGATCAATCAAACGCTATTGGTGTTCAAATATTTTTTGCGTCTTGAAGGATGTATTGTACAAATGATTTAACTCATTCTTCATCCCATCAAATCTTATATGCAGTATATCAATCTATTTTTGTTTTCCCTATTTCTTTAAATAATGAATGTTTATTTCGTCATAGATTAAACTGATGAAAAAATTCTATAATATTTTTGCGGTAAGGTACTAATGCTGTTTTTTCTCATCATTCTGATAATGTAATCCATTTTTTACTAATTGTATTTATTAATGCATTTATTACACCTCATTCTACATTGCCTGCTTCTTTTTCAGGAGTTAATGAGAATCAATTTATTCTTCCATATATTTTTCATGAATTCTCTACAAATTGTATAACTCATGTTAATGCAACATTTGATCAAAAACTAGGTTCATATGCTTCTGAATCTACCATAAGATACATATTTACTCATCATTTTTGATCTGGTAAATTATAATCTCAAGAACTTCTTAATGTCCCAGTAGCAACAAATCATTGATTAGCATGAAGTGAGAAATCTATAGTAGTTTCATCGTGAAGTGCTTTTGTAGTGTCTGGAGTATCGTATTGTTTATTAGCAAATATATTATGTGATTTTAATACTCAGTATGCATCTTGAAATGACATATCTTGACCACTTTTCCCACATCATGCTAAAAATAATGTAGAACATAAAAGTGTTATAATCGATATTTTTTTCATTTTTTTGAAAACAAAAAATAAACTACTCATGAGAGTAGCTATTCTAATTGGAAAAACAATGAAAAAGTAAAGAAAAAACTAGGACAAAGATGCTGTCGTCATCCTGAGTGTAACGAAGGATCTCGTAAAATGAGTATTTAAATCACGAGATTCTTCCACTTCGATAAACTCAGTGTCAGAATGACAGTAGATTACACCCCAACTCTATAAAATATTTCCTTCTCAACAAGTTCTCTTTTTCTACCCCACTTGAGCGCTGAAATTTGTTTGATGACTTTGATTTTTTCAGGAGAGTTCGTAACTGGCGTATTAAACCATTTTGGCACATCCAAACTGAATGGTTTCGTTGCTTGCCCATTTACAGACATTTTGAATACCGATTTGAAGTTATCCAGATTCCCTAAATCTTGTTGGCTAAACTCTGGTGCAAATTCTTTTTCCAAAAACTCAGCATCAGGAGCACCTACTTTGTATGATAACATATTACCAACATTACCAAATATGGCTTTTGATAGATCCATACCACCACCTAATCAATCTTTTTTGAGTTGATCAATAAATTGATGTGCTAAAACTACTCATAACTTATATTTACGAGCTTCAGCTAACACACTTTCAATAGATTTTGATACATAATTTTGACACTCATCAATATATAGATAGAAAGGAACTCTATCTTGTTCTGCCATACCAGCACGTTTCATGGCTGCTACTTGAATTTGTGTTACTACCATTCTTCCAATCAACTCACTATTTGTTGCTCATAATAATCACTTTGAAAGATTTACAAGAATAATCTTTTTTTCTTGCATCGCTTTTCAGAAATCAAATGACGATTGCGGTTGTCATATAATATTACGCATAATCGATCCAGTAGTGAATGGTCCAAATTTAGCTTGAAAATATGGAATCATTTCTTGTTTTTCTCTATCTCCCATAGATCCATATGTTTTTTCCCACCATTGACGAACCACAGGATTAGTAACATTTTTGAGCTTAATTTTTTGGAATGCAGGATCAACGAACATACGAACTATTTCTGTAATTGTCCCTCATTCAGGTTGTTCCATGAGTGCTAATACAGCATTGCGGAAGTAATCTTGGATACGAGGACCAAATATTTCATGTCAGTACATTTGTACAAACATATCTACTAAATCTTCTGTAATGAGATTTCTTTCGTCTTCATTACTAGCACTTAATACATTGAATCCGATAGGGAAGTCAAAATTTGATGCATCGAAGTAAATCAAATCATCAATTCTTTCTTTTGGGAAAAATCTCAAAATATCTTCACATAATTCTCCATGCGGATCAACAACACAGAATCCATTTCATTGTTCCATATCTTGCTTTGCCATTATAACCTGTGCAGATGACTTACCAGTCCCTGTTTGTCATATAATATAGAAATGTCTCAATCTATCTTTTACTGGTACGCGTATTTCTTTCTTGATTCAAGCATATACATTGTGTCCCAAAAATAATCATTCAGTAGGGAGATTATCTGGCGCAGGTACGATCTTGTACATTTGCCATTTAATACGAGGAGATTTATTGAATCTACTGTGTGGAAAATGATATAATGAAGTTATTTCTTTTATGTTCCATAAAAATCTCTTTCCATAATTGAGAATCCATTCATTTCTATCAAATGATCTTAGGAGAAAACTTGTAAGAAATTTACTACGATCTTCTCATTTGACTTTTGACCATTTAATACTATTGAGTCAAACATAGTTATATTGGCTTAGAGAACGTGATAAATCATTGAGTATGATATCTATACGATGTTCATGTGGAGATATTGCGATAGCTCTCATATGTATATCAAATAACTCGTCTTCGCTTTTTTTATCAAGATCTCATATTTGTTGAGATGAGTATTTTGATGATTTTTTCTTTTCAGAGTCTTTTTTATCTGAACCTGATATATTTGTAAAAATAGATTTTATAAATCATCGAAATGTTTCTTTCTTTTTACCATCTTTAATATCTTCAATCTTTTTTCTTATTGCAGCATGATCTTTTTCTTCTACAGGGGCAAGAAGTATCTGCAAGCATAGCTTTTCATCAACATCAACCCTAGAGAATGCTCATAAAATACTTTCCATAGGATCAGCTTCAAATGATTCATATGTTTTAAGAGGGAATGTATCAGCTTTTTGATAGTTAAATGTTCAACCACCATAAAATTTCCCTGCATCTAATATTTTTGGTTGTTCAATATAGTCAATTACAGCTCCAGCATAAAATGATGATATATTCTTTTCCAATGTTTCTACATATTCTTTTGGTACTCCCAAAATAAATTTAATCATTTCTCTTTCAACATATATCTCCATTGAAACATAGTTTTGCACTCTGCGATCTGATCTATCTTTTCCATGAATAGCATAGAAGTTCTTTACAACTTGATTCATAATTTCAATGTTTTGTTTCATTGTAGAAATATGGTCATTACTTTCTGAGTCTTTTACACTTTTGAGTGGTATCTTGATTTGCAAAAAACGAAGCTTTTCAGCCTTATTTGCAATTTCCTTTTCTTTGAACCATAAAACTACTGATCTGTAGGCTCAAATACTTCCTATGATTAAAACTATAATAAGTATCAAGAATTCCATACTACTACTATATATTTTTTGTGGTATTTTGCAAAATAATATAGTTGACAAAATTGAGATATATTGCCTAAAGAGACCGGTCTGCAAGAATAAAGAATATATGTGAAAAGAATTGACAAAATAATAATAATATACTTAAAGAGACCGGTCTGTGAGTTTCAAAACCAGAACTTGAAAATATAAGCCAAAACCCTATTGTTTGTGCTATGCAAAAGATATCAATTCCTATGGATGTATATGAGTCACCAAAAGAAATCGTGCTTGTAATGCCTCTTTGATGAGTACAAAAGAAAAGTATTGAGCTATATTTTGATGATTTTAAACTCATTATTAAGTGAACAAGAGTGAAGCCAAAACTCAAAGAAGATTTTGCAATTCAGCAAGATGAGTGTTATTGGTGAGAATTTTCTCAAGAAGTACAACTTCCGCCATATGTGTATTTTGACCGTATTCAAAGTAGTATAAATGTTGATAATGTATTGATTGTGACTGTCCCAAAATCAATGCACCCAGGGAAGATGAAGTTGGATGTGAAAATTTAGCTACGCTAAATAGGGACTAGGTACTAGGGATTAGGGACTTTTTGATATTATTAATTGTATGAAAACACTTGCTATAGAAACCAGTTGTGATGATACATCATTGGCCATTGTTCGTGAAGAAAATGGGTCTTTTTTTGTTGATAAAATTATGGCGTATAGTCAAATTGATGATCATCAAAAGTACGGTGGAGTTGTTCCTGAGATAGCATTTAGATTGCATAGTGAACAAATCCTAGCACTGCTAAAACACTTTCTTGATGATATCAAAGATGTACAATCTATTTCAGTGACTACACACCCAGGATTAGCTGGTTCGCTATTAGTATGAAAAACAGTCGCACATATGCTTTGAAAACAATATAATTTACCTGTTGTATGAGTTCATCATATTTATGGGCATCTTTTTTCACTCTTACTTGATAGAAATATAGATGATTTAGTTTTTCCATGGGTTATATTGACGGCGTCGTGAGGGCATAATGAGATCTACGTTGTAGATAGGGAACAGGGACTAGGGATTAGGGACTTGAAAATTGCTGAACTTAGTATTACTAAGCTTGGAAAGACGCTCGATGATGCAGCAGGAGAGTGTTTTGATAAAGTTGCGCGTATGTTAGGATGACCATACCCTGGGTGACAATGGATTAGTGAACAAGCGTTGAAATGAGGTCCAAATCCAGAATTCCGTTTCAAAAGAATTCTTCTTCCAGGTCATGAAAACCATTATGATTTTTCTTTTTCATGAATGAAATCACAAGCATATAATTTATTGCAAAAACTTGATAAGCAATGAATTGCTATTCAATGACAAGTATTATTTGATATTGCATACGAATTTCAGGAAGCAATAGTCGATATTTTGACACATAAATTACTACAAGCAGTACAACAATATAATGCTCAAACAGTAGGTATTGTCTGAGGAGTTTCAGCAAATGATAGATTATTTGAACAGTCATCACTGCAAATAGAAAATAACCTTTGAAAAAAAGTTTTGCGCCCTACAAAAAAATTATATTCTACTGATAATGGAGCGATGATTGGGGTGGTGGGATTGTTGAGTTAATACTTCTTTTATATCTTCAAATAATAATCTTTGTGATGTCAAAAGTTGTATGAGATATAGTGCCATACTTCGAATATTATGATGAAGTTCGAGGAGTGAAGGATGGGGTAGAGAATAGAACAAGACATATCGCTCAGGCAATAGTGAAAGACTTATCTACTGATAAATATTTATCTCTTAAATGGAAAATAGATAATTCAGTAAGTTTTGTGGCAGGATGAGTAGAAGAATGAGAAGCAGTAGTAGATTCAATGATAAGAGAAATTCATGAAGAAACTGGATATACAGATGTAAAATACATCAAGCATCTAGGAAAATATCAAGCATATTTTTATCATCCATTAAAATGACATAATCAACACTCATTTGGTGAAGTTCTTTATTTTGTGTTGTGAAGTCATGAACATGATTTACTGGAACCAGCAGAGTTGGAGAAACATGAACCTTTGCGAATGACAAAAGATGAGTTCTTAGTAATCTCAAATGAGCCTGTGAATGATTACTTTATTTGAGTATTAGAAAATAACATTCCAGTACATCGTGTGCGAGTTAAATCATCTAATAATAAAATATCTAAGAAAGCATTATTTTTTCATGGTCGAGGTAATACAAATGATGATTGTAGTTGCCTTAGTTGACTACAAAAAACTATGTATGATTTATGATATGCTATAGAATATACTACTCATGACTATGAAAAGACTCTGGCGGTAAATATATACTCTCCTGATGCTCATGCATCAGTAGTAGTTTGACACAGCACAGGAGGCTATTTAGCACTAAAATATGCTGAAAATCACAGTGTTGATACACTTATTATAATTGCACCAGGTATTAGCAGAACTCATATGCCAGAATATTTTAAGAAAATGGCTACGAGAGATTTTGGTGAAATATGATTTACTACATATCAAGAATTTCACAAAGCAGATATACAGCATGAAAACGTTAAGAGTAACTGTAGACGTATTATTTTCGTGTTTGGTACAAATGATCGTATCATCAAAGATGGAATTGTAGAGTATTATAATAATATATATGCAGATAAAGCAGAAATCATTATGCTTAATCGTGGGCATATGTGATCGTTAGAGGAATGAGCAGACAATATCCCAGAAATTAATAAGTTGATTCTTGACTAGCAAAAATATCTACCTCACCTTCGTCGTTACATTAAATTTCTTTAGTGGCTTACCTAGCATAATCGCTATCTGTGTATGAAAAGCTGGTAACCCAGAAAATGTAATCAGTGATGGTCATACAAAAATAAAGAAATATATCAAAAATATTGTTACTTGTTTAAACCTTTCTCGTTTTGATGGGAGAGTAGAGAATGGGAAGATAATTAGTGACAAGAGCAGTGATGTAATTGTAAGTGTAAATGCGATATTTGTGAATATTGAAATTGCACTACCGAGGCTTATATAACTAGATAATTCTACATCTTTCATAAATGAAAATGCAAGTCATGCCAATAATACTATATGCAATGTAGACCAGAGTAGTATTCATTCCAATGATCTTCCAAATTCAAAAAGCACCCTTGATTTTGGTAATACTTTTCGTTGTTCCAACATCATACATCGAGTATATGGTATATCTTGAGCACCATGCGCCCATCTTCTCATTTGGTTGTATTGTGCTTTAACTGTTTTGACCATATTTGAACTCAAGTTACAATCATGATATATTTTTGCATATACTGGGACGCAGTGATATTTCCCTTTGAATGCAAAGAAACTTCTCCAGTATTGATGTCAATCTTCTACGATTGTTTGTTTTGACCAAAAATCAACTTCAATCAATGCATCTAGTGGCTGCGCATGAGATGAAAAATTTCTTGGGCCATACTTTTTTGTAAAGTTAAACAGTATCCAAAATGTATTAAATAGTGATACTATTTTAGAGAAAAAAGGGGCTTGCCAAAAGTTATTGAAGAAAAATATTACTGGTTGGTATGATGCATGTTTCCTATCTGGAGTACTGATATATGTATAGGTGAGAGTAGAGAAATATGCTCTATCAACTTTATTATCTGCATCTAGTGTTGTTACTAAAACTTGGTCTGCAGTAGCATTAAAATGGTCTAATATCTCACCGTATATTTTTTGTACTCAATATGTAATATTTGCTCATTTACCAGGAATTTCATGTGGTTGTAATACATGGAGTGTATGACCAAAGTATCAAAACTTTTCAGCAAGTGGTAAACATAATTCCATTGCCGCTTCAAAACATTCTTTTTTATGTGCTTCTCCATGAATAGTAATTGCAATCTTGCTAAGATCATACGATGATTTGCTAATTGCTTCTACTGTTTCAAATAAGATACTAGCGTCTTCATTGTACATAGGAATCATACATCGGTGTATTACATCATCTGGATTCATATCTCATAGTATCTTTTGTGCTAATGCTTTTTCTTGATATCATTTTGGATTATGGAGCACATTATTAAAATTAATTCTTTCATATTTTTTTAATTCAAAAAGTGCACTTGTTGTAGAGACAATATAATCACAACCTCTTACTAACCATCGGAGATAGTATACCAAAATTAGTGTTCCTACACCAAATATAGCTGCACTATATCAGAAAAACACAAATCATGAATATCATATAAGTATCCATACTACGATCCCTGTTGCAACAATTCATGGTACAATTGTCCAAAATGTATACCAACGAGGATATTTTTTCTGTACATCATTTATCTCTAGTAATTGCATTAGAATATAATTGTGAAATTAGATGTGTTTGATGTTTCTCTGACAGGTTTTTTAATATTAATACGAACAGTATTGTTTCATACTTTACCTAGTCATTGAATTGTATAAAATCTATCTGGCAATACAATTGATTGATTACATCATAATATATTACATGCTTTTAATTTCCATTCTATAAACGGGTAAATATTACCTAAATTTGTACGCATACGATTTATTATATTGAAGCTCAGAGTAATTCAAGTAAGCGATGCATCATTGAATATATCCTCAAATGAATTCCCTGATTGTTGTGAACTTAGTGGAAGGATATTGTGCTCAACTAGAAGTGAATTTGTAACATTCCCTGGGATACTAAAATGAAATCAAAAATCATTTGGAGCTACTGGTTCAGTACTAATATTTTCAATTAATTCTCAATCATTTAGTATAGATTCTCTCAATGCATTATCATATTCGTAAATAGGAACGAAGAGAGCAAAATTTTGTCTAATTGTTGGGATAATACTAAAGTTAGTATTTTCAATAGTATCAATTCATTTTAATCATCGATTAACAATTACATCATCCAGAATTGTATCACTATCAATATCTGTTAAATCATCTAATCATTCATTTTGCAATCCTGCTTTAATTTTTGGTGGGAGTCTAAAAGTTCATTTAATATTTAATGTACCACCTGCAGATAGACTATCAATATTAGCAGGTAATGGGTCGCTATAATATTCACTTGCTAATGAAGTATTATCTAGAAATAGCGGAATTTCCAATCACTCATAGTATGAAAGTGAATTATAATTATTACTATCTCAAGTTGCAAAAAGAGTTTCTATATTACCATCTCATGATCATGGGATACTATTTATTGTTCTAGATTGAATAGTCCAAGATATGTCTGCATTTGGATCAGTTGTTAACTTGCCAAATGTATGTATAAATAGATTATCTGATGTATTTCAGGTACCAAGTCCAGATACTCACTCAAATCATGCCTCGTGATATCTTAGCGCTAATAGTCATCTTTCAGCACTCATTACTGCTCAATAATATGCCGCGCTATAATTAGTTATAGTTCATAATTTATATATAAAAGGATTGATGGAAGAAAAAATACTTCCAACAATTCAAAGTCACACAATCATTATGATTATAATTAGTATTAGTGCCATATCTTGTATGTATCTTTTTATAAAATTTATTCAAGTGACATTCTCGTACTATCTCGAGGTCTTCGTTTTGAGTTTGCATTTATTGTAGCCACATTTTGCCAATCTGTCGCTAGAATAGTTGATCAAATTATTGATTGTATATAATTATATTTCTTTTGTAACTTTTGAGATCATTGTGACATGGCACGGAAAACATCATTGTGTCGAATATACATATTGAAACATTCTGCGAAATCTTCATATGGATTACTCATTGCATATCATCATATAAAATCTAGATATGTTGCGTCAGATTTTCTTGTTGTAATACTATCCCGTGATATACGATAAAAATCTAATGAAGAATCATCTATTCCAAATATACTTTTCCCTCAAAGAGTAAACTTTTGATCATATTGCTGACTCACTCCAACTATACCTCATAAATCTATAATATGTCCCAATTCATGAGTTAAAATCTCACGAAACTCTTGCATATTAGAAATATCCTTTGTATTTATAATTATTGTTTTACTTCATCACCATCATCTACGATCTCAAATTGAATTTGATAATGTTAGTGAAAATAAAGAATCTGAAATAATAGTTTTGCGTGACATTCATTGTTGTAATGAGTCAATTACATCTATAATACTAGAGTAGTATAATGCTTTTTTTGTATCAGTATATCCTGCACTAAATTTTACTTTATCGCAAATTTGAAGATCATTACAAGTGGTTACTTTTCTCTTATTTTGAATTATCTTTGGCGTGTTTTTTGATATAGGAGTAACTGGTTTGACACTTGGAGTAGGTGTAATTTGTGGAGTATTACTGGTAGTATCTCATTGTCACAATTCAATATTCACTGGTAATCCAAATGAACTTTTTTGTGCAGTTCATAAATATATCCCATCCATAGTACCTTGTGTATATCAAGCATTTTTTGGAAATGCTAAAAGTATACTGCCAATTATCACAGTATATAAAATACTTAGTAATATTATATTATGAATCTTTTTTGGTGTGTGCTGCATAATACGAGATATCCATAAATGGGTTAATATTTCAGTTCTGTTGTATATCTAATGCACTAATTGTATTGAATTCAACTCAATGAGCAATACATTGTAGACAAAATCAATATCAACCAATGAGTATATATGATTTTTTTTGTAATGTTTGCTGTATGATTTTTCAAGCTCATCATGTAATATGTTCTCCAGCCAAAAAACAATCTTTGTATGCATTTGATTTGTGTAGTGACATTATTAGTTGTTGTGCTGCTGCTTTTGATGGTGCAATAATACATATTTTAGGGAGATTTCATACCACAATATCTTTTCGTTTGACAATTGGTTTACTCAATAATGTATCTTGCTTGAGAGGTAATGCTGGGAATTTAGTGTCTAATACTGATAGTATTGTAACATTATATCAAGTCATGGTTTGTATAATATCATCCCATGAAGCATAAGTATCAATTGGTTGTATCATTACCCGTTGGTTATAGTCAGATCGTTTTATTTGTGCTGAGAAAGGTGATGATAGGAGCGTCGTAATTTGATGATATGATTTTTCAATTGCTACACAATCAAATGCTTCAATATATGGTGCCATATCTTTAATTAGTTGATTCAGATGCTCTAGTATTTTGTTACTTTTTGTGAAATATGTAGATCAAGAATAATTATCAATAGTTGCATTTTCTTTATTAGTGTCACGAATATAACACATGATTTCATGGGTATATATTCATGTAAAGATATACCATGTATATAGAATTTGTTTAATATATATATCATTACGATTTTCTAATTCATATTTATATTGTATAGACTCACAAACCTGTGCAAAAACATAGAGATCTATTGGTTGAAAGCGTCGTTTTTTCCAACTATCAAATAACCACTCTTTATCGAAAAGAACAATTTGCGTCTCTGGTGAAAGTGATAACGAATCTATATGTGAAAATATTTCAGCATGCGTAAATAGCTTTTTTGTTGGCGAGAGAGCTGTAGATCATCTCAATGCTTTCAAGAGCATATAATCAAATCACGATGTAGCATGGAGTGATTTGTGTTTGTGAAATACATGAACATGATATTTAATTGCAAATCTCCATTCCCATTCAGTGAAAGTCTTTTTGGTAAAAAAGTGATGCAATAAAGTATCATCAAATATATGCTGCTCGTGAATATGGAGCATTGTGCCTTGTTGTGCAAGTTTTTTTTGTGTTAACAATACTTTTTGATGATGTGCAAATCATGAGATGTAATTTCATTTTGTTGTTATCTGAGCAATATTTTCTAGTGCGTTATTTCCTGCATATCGTGTTCATGGTGCTATTATATTTTCTCAATTTCATGTTTTTACATGTGCTACATGGGTGTTGAGTACAGGTATATCTTTGATGAGATAACGATCATCTTTTTTTTGCGCAATACATAGTGGAAGTCATTCAGATGTGCGTTTTGTAATTTCTCGTAAATAAGGGAATTCGTAAAAAATTGCTCATAAATCTTTCATAAGTGCAAAAAATACAGCTCATGTGATTTGACTATCTATCAGCGCATCATGATATGATTTTTTATTGTTGTTTTTAGTAATTGCTTGTGCAATAATCTCTAATGCATAGCTTTGCATATATGGTTTTAGTGTTTGCGCAAGTGGTAGAGTATCAATACTCGTATAATATGTATGAATTCAATAGCGTTTCAAAAAAGCAATATCAAATCAAATTGAATGTCAAATTATAACTGTTTTTTCGTCAAAAAATGAAGCAACTGTATCGAAAATACTTTCCCAAGATGGTGCTCACAATAGGGTATCCATTGATATTCATGTAATCATATCAACTATATCGTGAATCTTTTCAGTGCGAGTTGGATGTACATATGATGAAAACTCCCTGAGAATATTTCACTGAATATCAAACTCTACAATTCACACCTGAATTATTTCATCATATTTTTTATCTATTCCTGTTGTTTCGAAATCTAATACAACATATGTAAGGTCGTCACGAAGAATCATATTCTCGACAATACAGTTATTGTACAAAGATTCAATTGAAAAAGAGGTAATAAAAGGATACATTCAACTTAGATAAACAGTTAATCAGTTAATCAGATAAGAATTCTACTTAACCACTTAACTTCTTAACCACTTAATCTCATTCATGACAATACGTATATTACCGAATCATATAATAAATAAACTCAAAGCAGGGGAGATTGTTGAAAGACCCGCTAGTATTTGCAAAGAGTTAATTGAAAATGCACTTGATGCTCATGCATCACATATTGTGGTGAATATTTTATGATGATGAAAAGATCGTATTCAAATTGAAGATGATGGTGTTGGTATTTCACAAGAAGATTTACCACTTGCTTTGACAAGATATGCAACGAGCAAAATAGAAGATGAAGAAGACCTCTATGCAATTTCGACATACTGATTTCGTGGAGAAGCATTATCTAGTATTGCAGAAGTAAGCCAGGTAACAATTATGACAAAGACTATAGAGGATAATGTAGCAACTAAATTATCAAATGCTTCATGAGCTATCTCTATGGTTCCAGTATCAGTCGCAGGCAAGCAGGGGACTACAGTAATTATTGAAAACCTTTTTTACAACGTTCCTGTTCGCCAAAAATTTTTGAAATCATCTCAGACAGAATATTTTTACTGTTATGATGTATTTTTGTGATATGCTTTGATGCACCGAGACAAACAATGGGTATTACAAAAAGACATGAAGATTATATATGATTTACCAATTTGTACTGATTTTCTTGAAAGATTTTCACAACTATTCAAAGATGATCGAATTCAACATATCCGTATCCTAGATTTTGACAATAGTGCATTGAGAATGTATGGTGTTTTCTCTGATGCAGCACTAACATTTTGATCTCCAGAACATATTAAAATTTATGTAAATCAACGCCCAGTACAAGATAGAATTTTGAAAAAAGCTATTATGCAAGCATATGATAGACAGTTATCATGATGATTGTTTCCATTAGCATTTTTGTTTGTAGATATTCCTAGCGATGCGGTAGATATCAATGTGCATCCAAGAAAACAAGAAGTTCGTTTTGCTGATCCTGGATCTATGTATCAATGTGTGTTACAAGCAATTCGTCAGACATTGTGAGATCAAAAAATTATGCAAGTAGATAGCACTCAATTACAACAATTGGCATCATCATCATTTACACATCATTCACTACATACACCTGTATCAGATGCAATGATTGGTGCATGATCTCGTTTGCCGTTTTCATATGAACCTCAAGTATCA
>JAYTKZ010000027.1:0-2038 GCA_043729885.1 bacterium | reverse complement strand
TTCAAAAGAAAACTATATGGCCGAGGACGAGTTCCAGTGACACGACAATGATGGGTGAGTCTAGCAGTATATATGCTAGGTATTTATAGTTGTGTGATATGGATTGATCAGCCAACTTATTATACATGTACAAACTCAAAGTTTATGATTTTTGTTCCAATTGTATTGTGGACAATGTGACTTATTATTTTGTGTTATAAAACTTGAGAGAAACCAAGGTGGCAATGGGGATGAAAAAGTAGATAGGAGATAGTAGCTAGTAAATAGTAGTACTGTATGATGGCTATTAAATGCTATATTTACCCTGGTTTTTTGAGATTGAATACATATAATATGGCTCGTTATCTAGTAAAAACACATTTTCATGAAATTATGATTAGTAGGAGCTGCAAATGTTGGTAAATCAACATTGTTTAATAGACTTCTTGGAACTTACAGAGCAATTGTAACTGATATCGCTGGAACAACCAGAGAACTTTTGCGTGATTACTCACAATGGGAAGAAATGAAGTGAGTTGAAATTGTTGACTCTCCAGGACTATTGGATTTCAAAGAAGAATTAGTTTTTATCAAACAAATTATCGCTGAGTCTGATATATTATTTTTTGTTGTAGACTGAAAAGCAGGATTATGAGCAAAAGAGGAGCAAATTGCAGAAATGCTTATTGCTAGCGGGAAAAAAGAAAAAACTGTGCTTGTAGTAAATAAATTAGAGTGAAGTCTATTTGAAAGCAAATATGCTTTAGCACTTGCTGATTTCTATTCACTGTGATTTGAGCATGTAATTTGAGTTTCTGCAAAGGCAGGTGATAATATTGATTTATTATTGGAAATAGTACAGTCATTCAAAAAAACAATTACATCTACAGATATGATTAAAAAAGATGACGCAGTAGCTATTGCAATTGTTGGGAAACCAAACTCTGGGAAATCTACATTGATGAATTTCTTAGCAAAAGAAATAGTATCGCATGTATCTCCAACACCAGGTACAACACTGGATTATTTGACTACTGATATGAAATTGGGAAAACATACATTCCGTTTATATGATACTGCTGGTATTAGAAAAGTAGCAAGAGCATCGCAGTTAGAAAGAATCGCGTGGGATAAAACATATAAGATGATTGACTTCGTGAAGCCGATTGTAGTGATGATGATTGATATGTCTGAAACTATTTCACATATGGATCTCAAAATTATTGGTGAAATGATTCAACACAATGTACCTATTGTTGTAGCATTGAGTAAAGCTGATTTGGTGACTAATATGAAAGAGAAAAAGCAAAAAATGGATATGGTAGTAGCATTTATGAGTATGGCTAAGTGGATACCTATTGTTACATTGAGTGGACAGACGGGAGATGGTATACAGCAATTATTTGGTATTATTAAAAAGATATATGATCAACAATTTAGACGTATTTCTACTGGCGAGATAAACAAAGCTATATCTACTGCATATATTCAATCACCTCCAAGATTTCCAAAAAATAAGATTTGTAAGCTCTACTATATGACACAAGTTGATGTAAATCCACCGACTTTTGTATGTTTTATTAATAAATTGGAAAGACAGAATTTCGCATTTTCTAAGTGGATAGACAATACATTAAGAAAGAATTTTGGATTAATGGGAGTTCCAGTAGCACTTACATTTAAAGAGAAAGAAGAAAGATTTGAGGAAAGATGATGAAATTGAGGGTGAAGTGATAGATTTGAAGAAAGAGAAAGAGTGAATGAATTGGATGATGATGAATAATATAGTATCTGTCATCCCGGGCTTGACCCGGGATCCAGTCTATTATAAATGGACCCCGCATCAAGTGCGGGGTGACAGATACTATAGTCCTGGGTGACAGATACTATAGTCCTGGATAACTATTTCTCTCATGGATAATAATTAAAAAAATACTAGTCAGCAACTTGCCGCTAGTATTTTTTTTAGATTATAGGAAATTTGAAAAAATCTATTATGCTATAATCCTTCAAGAGTAGTATCGAACAAGATATACGATGCATATATGCAATAAGTATA
>JAYTKZ010000026.1:0-8914 GCA_043729885.1 bacterium | reverse complement strand
GATTCGCAAAAAATTATTTTACACTACATCGCTCACTATATCGCTTCTGGAAACGTTTTACGCGAATACAGATAGTAATGTGACAACAAATGAGTTAGGGAAAAAAATACTTCGTAAATATCGAAAACAGATAGATTGGGATGAGGTTACAATGCTACTTAGAAAAGGTAAATATCATACTAGTATCAATAAATTATATTACCTTGCTCGTGCTATTGACGATATATATGCAAATCATATTATGGATATAATTAAAAAGCATAGTTATAGAATCAGTATATAATTACAAAATGAACAAATGACGGAATGATTATAATTGAGTCATTCTGTCATTAATTTACTATATAGTAAATTCCATGTCTCCACAAAAAGACTCTCTCACTGAGTCACTCACGCTACTCCAGTGATACTACTCAT
Source organism: bacterium (assembly GCA_043729885.1). Lineage (GTDB taxonomy): Bacteria > Patescibacteriota > Gracilibacteria > Absconditabacterales > Absconditicoccaceae > JBDHUW01. The sequence continues at coordinate 8,497 of JAYTKZ010000026.1, read as the reverse complement.
ACTTCCTTCTCAGTTTATATACTGATACTTTGATGAAGCACTGAAAAATCAGTAAACCAACAGGTGAAGTTATACTTTCTACATGAGCTAAAAGTTGAATAAAGTTAAATACGAAGCGTATAACTACACTTTTAGAACAGATTGAAAAATCTCCAAAATCAAAAAATGTGTATTGATACCTATGATATATAAGTAGTATAAAGTGATTGTTTGGAATATTTATGGATATGCATAGCAGGTCATCTGCATGGAGAACATATCTTAGAAATTTATTGGGTCAAAGATATGATTCGTATATCCATTGTATTCGTGTTGCGAGGAATCTTCTTACACATCAACATAGTGCAGACTTACGCATGTCAAAATACGATTTAGATAGTCAAAAGACAAAACTTCTAGAAGCAGAAAAACGTATCATATCATTAGCATTTCAATACAAAGAAATATTTTGAAAAGTACGAGAATGAGCTCCTTCATATGGATTTCATATAAGTATAAATACTGCGACATTGCATACAAAACGCACATTATTTGATATTATAGATGAACATACATTATTTATGTTGGCCGAGAGTGTGTTTAATATAGCGGAACAATATAGTAAGGGGCAGAAGAAATAATGTGTTGCTTCACTGTCACCCCGGACTTGATCCGGGGTCTATTCGCATTTTAGATGTGATGGATTCCGGGTCTTCGCACGGAATGACAAAGTAGATCTCTTTCTCATAATCTAAATAATTCAATATTATGTACTACCAAACAAAACAAATAATTTCTACTCCAGTTGGCAACAATGCTCTTTCATATGAGCAAAGAAAAGCTATGTGATCATCATGTCAGCTAAGTATTCCTGGACTTAAAATATGAACTCTAGATGATATAAAAATATGAAATGAAATAGTATTCGAAGAAATTGATCATAAAGGCAATCTACAATCATGTATTGGATTAGAATCATTACTTGAAATAGATCCCGGATCAAGTCCGGGATGACATGGTAGTAATACGGGATGACATGGTAGTAATACGGCATGACAAGGCAAAATAAAACCTAGCATATTTATTATCGACAACCACAATCACGCTCTCTATCTACGATATCGCGAGTATTTCGCGCAGCGCCTTGGCGCATGAGCTACGCTCATCCATATAGATCAACACGCAGATATGGGGATTCCAAGCACTCCAATTGATACTGCCAAGTGTAGTGATATAAACTATATCTCCTGGTATACGAATGAAGTATGCAACGTCTGAAACTTCATCCAACCAGCAATTGATAGCTGACTTATAAAAAATATAGTACAAATCCGTAGCGTTACAAAACTACTCGAAACTATTCCCTATTCCCTATTCCCTAGTCCCTATATTCTTGATATCGATATCGATTTTCGAGTAGATCACTCACCTACTAAAGAAGAAATAACTGCCGTTCATACACATTTACAATGAGCATCCGTATGTACTATTGCTCTTTCACCATATTTTATGCCGCTTGAAAAAAGTATAGCAGTAGTAAAAATGTTATTTTCATAAAGTTTTAGATTACAAAAAAGTCCCCCGTGAACTCACGGAGGACTAGTCATCATTAGTTACTAACCCAAAGTAACTTTTTTAACTTTTTTTAGCTGCCATCGTTTTTGCACGAGGCTTTTTTTTGCAAGACATTTTTTTCGCCATTGGTACGGTTTTTGTTTTGTTTGTTGGAGGAGCAAATCTATCAAATAGATTTTTTGTATGCTTATCTCCAAGTGATGTAGTTTCCATTTTTTTCTTTTTTAAATTCCTTATTTCGTTCTTTTATTATATACAATAGGACTATAAAGTCAATGAATTATTTATCAAGTACGTCTCATAGTTAATACATCAAACAATGCATTCTTAGCAAGGTTTGAGCATGATTGATTAATATGAACAAGACGATTTCATTCAGCAATATCTGATTGCATATATGTTGTTAGCTTTTGAAAATCTTCATTATGTTCATTTATAAGATCTAAAATTCAAGTATCTTTGATATCTTGTCATGTAGCAACTTTTGCCATCACACGAGATAACAATGTATATGCCAGATTACTTGGAAATCATAAAACATCTTTCTTAACAACAAATTTTTCAATTGGTCATTTCTGTCATGTAGCAGCAAACATTCACCAAAGTGGTCTTTTTTTTCTAATCTTAATTTCATCATTCAATAAATCATGCTCTGGATCAGTATCTTTGAGTTCTTGCAGTAAATCTGCATTTTGGAGTACATGTTTTACAATTCATTTATCATATTTATTTGCAGTAGTTTCATTGGCAACAGTTCTTTTAAGCATTGTGGTTTTTAAATCATACGATGTATATGGGTCTGTAGTATTATCTGGATCAATAACTACAAAATCAGCTCCAGATTGAATATCATCAACCAATGGTGGTTTCTTTACTACAAGGTTTTTTGTTTCAGGTGATTGTTTCAATAATGCTTGGTAATATTGGACTTCAACAATTTCAACAAGTAGATTAAAAAGATGATCTCTTAATATATCCTTATTTTTCAAAAGTGATTTCGTTGAATTCATAGCGCTGACTGCACTTTCTCCATTGTATTGTAATTTCGTATCAGTGATTTCATCAGTTCTATCCTCTATTTTGATATCAATAATAGTAGATTCTAGCCACTTTTTTATATTCTCTAATTCATTCATCTCAACAGGAGAATACATTGATTCTCAAACCTTTTTTTCTGCAGCTTTGAGAAAATATTCTTTGCAATACTCTTTTTTTCGTGCACTAATTTCTTTTTCTTTCTTATCATAAAAATCTTGCACTTTTTGTTTAAAAATATCTTGATAGAAATTTTGAGTCTCTGTTGTCTCTTTTCTAACCCGAACTAATCAATTTTTTCATGAAAGTTTATTGATATCAGTTATATCCTTTTCTTGTTTTTTATGTTGTGAAGCAAATCGACTAGAGTTTTTAATAGTAGTCATAACTTGATTTTTTATATACTCTTCAATGCGTTTTTGATTATGCTCATCATGTAAAATATCTTTATAAGCATTGTCCAATGCAGCAATATACTCTGGTTTAGAAAAGTTTTTCAGTGGTGATGTGTACGCATCAATTTGGTCTTGGATATACGGAATATTTTGCTTTCAAAAATATTTTTCAATAAAAAATGGTGATGATATCATAGCATCTAAATAAATATGTTGTCTGCGATGAGTATGTTCTTGTGCTTCTTTTAGTGCGCTCAAAAAATGAGGTGAATCCTTTCATTTTCATACAAAATTCTGATATCATTCAATACCATATTTTTGATAATTTACATATGCTCCAGTCCCCTCTTCTACCTTGAAGGAATTATTATTTTCTAACACATTATTCATATAACATGGGCATTGAAATAAATCTTTACCCAAGAGTAGTCACAAAAGGCGCTTTTGTCAAAAAAAGTGAGAGATTTTTTGACAATTCTTCAAATCCAGCTATACTTAGGTTATGGGCAATTTAAACAAAAAGGACACGTGAAGTAATATCAAAAAAAATCAAAATAAAGTATCAAAAGCAATTGGTACTTCAAAGGATAGAATTTTTGATGTTTTTGGAAAAGTTTTTTCACTCACATGACCTGTTCTCAATACTATCTTAGAGAAACTCTCTTTAATTGACCTAGATAAAGATTATTTTTCTCAATGATTTCAGTGAAGAGTATATAAGATAGATATTGATACAGAACAGTGAACAAAGCATCTTCTGATAGTAAAGAATCGTGTATCCAATAGCCGTCAAATATGAAATCGTATTGCAGATGAATTTTGATTTCAATCACTTGCAAATGAGATATTGAGAGATAATCCAACTATAGCGAAACATATAGATGTTCCAAAAATACGAGGTATTATAAATGATGTTGAATGAAATCAATTTCTAATTATGGATTATATAGAATCAGATACTCTCTTTTGATATAACGTAAGAAACGCCATACCTACAATCTATAAAGCGATGAAAAATAAATTATGAGATACTATTAATGGGTATATAGATCACTACGAAAGTATTATTCAATGAACAGAATATGGGTTAAAGAAATATATTATCAAATTAATGAATATATTTTGCACATTTTGATACGATACTGAATTTTTCCGTAAATATTATCCACTATGACATCAATGAGATTTCTCATGAGTAGAAGATAGCAAGCGTCTGGAAGAAAAAATAAATAGAATATGTTGAAAAATTCGTAAAGATAATGCGCCATCTAAAGAAGTTGAGTGGATTCAAGATAAAAAAGATGCTGCAGTAGATTTATTAAATCTATTCCATGAGAAGAATATATATCATAACGATGTGACATCAAGAAATATATTATTATGAGATGATGGGAAAATATATGTGATAGACTTTGGAAGTGCAACACATGCCCCAAGAAAACAGTCCGATTTACAAAAATCTATGTCATCGCCAAGTGCAGCTAATTATCAAAGAACATATAGAAATAAAACACTAGAATGAGATTATAAACTCGTACAAATGATACAAGATCTTTAATTAATTAATATACTATGTGACTCATTAGTCTCCTTACAAACAGCTGAAAGAAATTAGAAAATCGATGATGACATATCGTTGATAAGGTTTTTGAGTATGTTCCAAAACCAGTATCGCAAGCTACAGGGAAAGTATTTTCAAAAGATACTGCAGATCAAATTTGAGAATCTTTTCACGATATCAAAAATCATTTTAGTGAGTTATTTAATCAAATCAAAGAAGAAGATAGTATAAATCTAGCAGAAGAAGATATACCTTGTGCAATAATTACAAATGCTACATATGATGGCCCATTTACTCGTGCTAGAAAAATATGAGTGTATGATCTTGTAGAAGAATATAATAACATAGATTATTGCTTATATAGAGACAAAAAGAAAAAGAAATTTATCTTGTGATATAGATGAACGGAATTTACAGATGCAAAAGATTATATTGCAGATGCTAATATTTTAATATGAACACATGAATTCAACGATAAATTTCAAAAAGCGGTTGTAATATATGATGAAATTTGTCAAAAATATCCTGATGATATTAGAGTAATTACATGACATTCGCTCTGAGGAACAATTTGTTATATGATAGCACAAAAAAAAGATCCCGATCGTACTGTTGTTTTCAATGCTGGATCATCAGTAAATCCAACATTTGTTATGATGATGAAAGATACACAATACCAAGCAGACTGGACAAAACGTGTATTCACATATAGAATTCTATGAGATATTGTTTCTACACTTAGTGTAATTTGATATACAAGAACATTCCGTAAAGCATCTGTGAATCCAAAAGAATTACATGCAGCGGCGAATTTTATACCAGCCCAAATTGTGTAACAATTTGGAGGAACTAGGAACTAGGGATTAGGGACTAGTTATAAGTAGAAATTAGAAACTGTTTCAGTATCATTTTCTCTATGCAAAAGAAAATCATAGGTCTTGCACCCATGGACGGCATCACAAATTGTGCTTACCGTATCATAACTAAAGAACTTTTTGAAAAATATAACACTGATCCAACAGTGGAATTTTGGATGTGGACAGAATTTATGAATGTGGAATGATTTATGCGTGAACCTGGTCGTTTGATACATCACCTAATACATACAGATTTTGAAGATAAAACAGTGGCACAGATATATTGAGCAGATCATCATGATTTAGTCGAAAGTGCTAAGTTTATTGACGGTGAGATGCAGGGTTTCATGGGCATTGAACTCAATATAGGTTGTCCCTCTCCCAAAGTTATGAGCTGCTGAGGTGGGGCTGGTATGATGAGAGACAGACCTCGTACAACTGCAATTATCAAGGATATTGCTTCATCGACAAAATTACCATTTAGTATCAAGACAAGAGCATGATTAACAGTAGAAGATAAAATTGCTCAAAGAGAGTTCATTCTAGATGTAGCGCAATACTGTCGTCATATCATAATCCACGGTAGAACATACAAACAATCACATACATGAGATGTAGATCGAGAATATATTTATGATATCAAACGTGAGCTTGGAGATAAGTGTATTATCATCGGGAATGGTGGGATTACATCATATGAAAATATGCATGAGCGCATGCAAAATCTTGATGGCATTATGATCGGACAAGCAGCTATTGGTCGACCATGGATTTTTACAAATCACTCTCCTACCCTAGATGAACGTTATGAAACAATTGTCCGTCATGCAAAGATGATGATTATTATCTATGATTACTATTTTTCAAATCGAGAATTATGACGCGCATTGAAAATGCCTACATATGATTGGCTAAACGAAGAAATTCATAATTTCGATCCGTCAAAATATCAACATGAGAAAACTATGATAGAATATAGAAAGTACCTATTCAACTATATCTCTGGGCTTCCTGGCAATAGAGAACTCAAAGTTCAACTTGCTTCAACAAAAGACTATAAAACAACAATTTGATATGTTACAGATTTCTTTGAGAAAGTGCGTCAGAATTTGCAATAATAAAATAAAAACAGTATAATAAACATACATTTATATAATATAAAAAATACTATGGGACAATATAAACCAGTGATAAGCAAAGGTGAAATAGAGGCGTATAAAAATTATCTTAGAACTCTTCAAGAAATTTTATGAAAGACCGGCTGAAGAGCTAATGATGCTCTGATAGACATTCTTACTCCAGATCAAATTGATGCTAAACCAACAAAACTAACAGATACCGAAAAAGATATGATAGAACACATAGATAAAATTTTTCTACAAGGGTGAGAAAAGTTTGCTGATTTAGAAGAAGCACTTACACATATCTATAATGGTCAAGGTATAGGTCTTGATATAGATTTACAAGTTGCTCTATCAGCATATGAGAAAACTGCATTGAATCAAAGAATTACAATCAAAAATAGAGTATTAACAGCAAAAAGTAATGCAATACAAGGTATGTTAGTTGATATGAGTAACTCTCTAAAAGAAGTAAATACAATTATAGAAATTTTAGTAAGAATTACTGGGAAAGACTCTGGGGATATTACATCAATTTCACTTTCTGAATTAGATATGCCACCAAGCTGATTGGACAATAATGTAATTACACAACTAACACCATATCCAACTGCTATAAATGAAGTGTCTTTAAAAAATAGAATAGATGAAAAGAATTAATAAAAACACATATACCTGCTCTCAAAGCAGGTCTTTTTATACAATAATTTGACATAATAATAATCATCAGTATACTAGAAATAACTAGATTTATACTTATACAAAAACAAAAATGCTCAAAAAGATTCTATCAAGATTATTGTATATTGTTTTATGAATTATTATAGGCCTAGCATTTTGATTCTACTCTGCAACTGATGTATTCAGATGACGATTAAAACAGCATTATGGAAGGTCTCGAATGTGAGGAAGAATTATTACCGGTATGGCTACAGGTAGTTCTATTGTATCATTGACTCCAGAATACACTCAATACAACTGAATGGACAAAAATGTATCACTAAATGACTTTGATCCTCTTACAGTTAAATTAGAAGTAATAGCCAGAATCGCATCATGAACTACTCCAGGGAAAATATGACGATATTATGTTGATATACAATCACCTGAAAAAAAGATAGATATGCAATATACTCCAAGTAATACCCCACATACATACTTCACTATCAAAAGAACACCGTGAGAATATAGATTCTGAGTAGATATCTATGATAATCAAGGTACTATAATAGTGACATCAGAATGAGAAAAGCCAACATGACCAACAATATTCTTCGAAAACAAATAACCTTTACCTTCTTCCAAAAACAAAAACATGACGTCTGAAACAAAAAAAATGCCAGTACTAATTGATTGTGATCCAGGTGCAGATGATGTATTTGCCCTACTTTGGCTGCTTATTAACCATAAATTTTCTCATGTACCTATGGAAATTGTAGGTATTACAACTGTTGGTTGAAATGTGGCTGCTAATAAAACATATGCAAACGCAAATCGCATGGCGCAAATGGTTTGAGCGACTGACATCCCTATTGGGAAAGATCACAGACAAATTGTATCACAAGATGCTGCTCATATTCACGGAGATGATGGTATTGGGAATCTTTCTCAAATGCTGCCTGAAGTAATCTTGCCAGCAACTGAATTAGATAGCGTTGATATGATTATTGCAGCAATTGAAAAATATGGGAAAGAGTTAGCAATTTTGGTAACTGGGCCTATGACAAACATAGCTCTTGCTGAAGAACGCAAGCCTGGCATTTTGAAACAAGCCAAGAAAATAATAGCTATGGGATGAGCTATCGAAATACATGGAAATATCACACCAGTAGCAGAATTCAATGTCTTTTATGACGCAGCTAGCGCTGCGAGAGTTTTCAACTCTACTGATAACTTAATGATTCTCCCACTTGATCTGACAACAAGTATGGTATTCACCGAAGCTGATATGGAAAACTGTTTCAAAAATATCAA
>JAYTKZ010000025.1:0-1609 GCA_043729885.1 bacterium | reverse complement strand
GCCATTACTCATAATTGCAACAAATATCTCAACACTACTTGATGGAGTGTCTTATTTGGATAATGAGTTGCTATCTCTTTAATAATAGGATTGTTTATAATATTTTGAGAAAGTTGTTTTGTATCATCTTTAGATTTATTTCATTTATTGTCGCTACAAAATGGACTATATGCAGTCACTACTATATTCTTCGTTTTGCAGTACTCAATAATATCATGCGGAATTGAATAAGGATGACACTCAATTTGGTTACATGTAATATTTGGAATAATAGTAGTTGCTCGTTTTAATTGATCGAGGTCAAAATTACTTACTCCTATATTCTTAATTAATCAACTATTTTTAGCTTCTTTGAATCATAGCAATACTTGTTTCATATCGTCTTTTGATAATGCTGGATCTCGTGCATGTACCAACATTAAATCTATATATCAAAGATCTGTTTCATTAACTTGCTTTTGTATTGCATCAACAATACTTGATGTGGTTTTAGTAGATCAATTAGGTCGGATTTTACTCGTCACAAAAAATTCTTTCCTTTCAATACCTGATTTTTTTACTGCGCTTCAAACTTGTTTTAAATTACCATATCATTGTGCTGTATCTATATTTCTATATCCATTATTAATTGCTGAAGTTACATGATTTTCTACGCTATCTTTATCACTTCATCAAAGTTCAAATGTTCATATTCAGATACGAGGAATCTTTGTTCATACAATTTTAAGAGTCGAAGGTAAAGTATATGGTATCTCCAATGATGTAATTCACTCTTTATGTTTCTTGAGTTCTGCCATCATAGGTTCATATATTCATAATCTTTTTAGTTCAACAACAGATGTATCTTTTGTAAGATTTGCAACGAATTCAGTTATTGATTCTTCAATACTTGATCAATTAATAACTTTATATCCAGCATCTTTTGCTTTTTTATATAATTTATTAATAGCTATAAAATGATTGATTGAACGCTGTTTTTGTAGAGGGTCAGTAATTTCTATTCTTCAGTTTAATTGCTCACATCATGCATATAAATATGGATGTGTATATGAGTGAAGGAGTTCGTGAAGTGTCGTTTCTGCATCATCAACTTTGTCAGTTCTAATTTGCATATATGGTTTTATAACATAATTTTTAGGAGAAATATCAACTGCTCATCGTGGTACAACTCATGCAGGTGGATCACGACTGATCACTACTTTATTTACTATTTTATTTTCAACTGTAGACAAAAGTTTATCTCATACAAAAAGTGAAGCTACTGCTCCAAGGTGGTCATTTTTTTGTGAAAATTCCTCTACTTTTGCGATGAAATTGATAGTTTGAGGAGTTTCTACTTCCTTTTTAACAGGTTCTGTAGGTATATTTTCTTTTTTAGCTTCAGGTAATGGATTAGTATTATTTTCATCTATGCTTTTTTTTTACCAGACTCATCAGGAGAGTCAGCTGGGTCTTTTTCTTTTTTTGGAGTTTCTTTCTTTACTGCTGGTTCTTTCTTTACTACTGGTTCTTCCTTTTCAGTTTTTGGTTCCTCTTTTACAACAGGTGCAGGAGTTCAACCTCAATTTGCATATTTTGCTTTAATAGCTTTTTTAGCTGCTCTGATTTC
>JAYTKZ010000024.1:0-3752 GCA_043729885.1 bacterium | reverse complement strand
ACGCAACGCAGGGAATACTTGCTCAGAATCCCATGGCACCGGTGTTCCGCTCACAACTGTAGATCTTGTGAATGATAAGTGCGAACGATGATACGTCATATCAACAAGCGTTCTCAATGCAAGATTACGATCATTTGTTACTTCATACTTTGCTTCTTCAGGAGTGATAATCATATTAACTCTCGTTAGAATATCGTTTGCCAATACCAGATTACATGAATTTCTTTTCATCAATTCAAGTCCTGCAAGATACTGTTCCTGCTCAGTCGCACCGCATGTTGTTTTAAATGCAACAAGGAAGATATCTTTTCTTCCATCACGAATATTTTTGAGAATTTTTTCTGTTGGCCTCAAAAACATTTTTTCATTACCATTTTTGGTACGTAATCTTTCAGCATATTTACCTGATTCTATCTGGCCTATCATTCCATCAAAATCACATAAACCCACATTCATAAAGATAACTTTCGTATGTAAATCTTCACGTAATGTGGACACATATTTTCCTACATCTTCATTTGTTACAAGTGACGATGTTGAATCAGCCATTTTTGTTAGCTGAAGCACTACATTCATTTTATCTGCAAATCTCTCTTTGCAAAGCTGCTCAATTTTTTTTGCAGTTTCTCCAAATGCAGGCATTGCCAATGCAAGGTGTGCTCGTACATAACTAAATGTACCACCACCCAAAACATACACTTTTTTCAGTGTATTAGAATTTGTTTCCATATATCTGTTTTTAGTATTTGTTAATGAAATCTATCAATATACTATATCCTTATAATAATATTAGTCAATAGTAATCAAAAATACAAAAAAAGACCCCCTAAAAGGCCTCATTTATCCTATCTATCCCTAATCCTATTTTCTATTTACTAGTCCCTAATCCCAAGTCCCTAGTCCCTGCACCGTAGGTGCCATTACTCCATCTCCAACATAAACAACTTACCATCTTTATTGAAAACTAATCACTCTTTTTCACTACACATAAACTCGCCATCGTTATCAGCTATTGGACGACAATTACCAAAATCAGATGTACATGAGTACAGTTTATTCTCTACTTGGAGAAATGACATTTCACGAGCAACAAAAGAATTTTGAATTGGATGTGCATATTGTATACCAAAAATTGAAGTTTCACCATGTGGTATTCTTTGGATTCAAGCACATGGAGCAATCATAGACTCTTCATACGGAACAGTATCTTTTACAGTCACAAATGTATCTATGTGAACAGAGTTTTTTTGTAAGCATTTTTTGATTACCGTATCACGATATTTGATATCATAACATCCAGCATCTATATTGAATAACTGCACTTTTTTATCTGTAGCTGTATAATTTGTATCATCAAATGTTACTACCTGTCAATCGCTCCAAAACTGGCCTTCATAGTAGGCGTTTTTGGTCATAAATCATACTCAGTCTGTATATCTATATCAATGTACTACAAAAAAGAATATGAAAAATAGCGCAAATGAAAATGCTCATACTTTAGCTATCACTCTTATTCGTGGTGTCATTGTCAAAAAAAATTATGAATTACGGAAACCCTAAGTCACAGATTTTGTATTTTTATTTTTGCTATTCCCTATTTTCTAGTCCCTAGTCCCTGATACCTAGTCCCTAACCTTGCTAAAGCAAGGTTACTTTACTTCAACTACTTTTACATCATATCTTCCACTATCTGCTTTCACTCTGCATATATCACCTTTTTTCTTCCCTTTGAGTGCAGCTCACAATGGTGATTCAAATGAAATCGTATCATTTAAGATATCAACTTCTCCACTTCCAACTACTGTAACTTGAATTTTCTGACCATCTCTTTCAAAAGTCACTTTAGACCCATAACGAATATCTGTAGCTCCTTTTTGATCTTCTTCAATAATTTGCACATTTGTTAAGAATTCTTCAATTTCTCAAATACGGCTTTCAATTAATTCTTTTTCAGAAATAGCTGTATCGTATTCTGAATTTTCAGATATATCTCATTGTCAAATAGCATCTTTTAACCTTTGTAAGGCAGCTGGAAGTTCATCATTTTTCAATCTATGTAATTCTTGTTGCATTGATTCATATCATTCTTTCGTAAGGTAATTTAATTGATCTTCTCCTGGCATGGATTATATGTGTATAATATAAAATTTTCTTTCAGTAGTATCTAATTATTGTCATTCCGACCGAGTAAAACGAGTGGAGGAATCTTTTTAAAAGATCTCTCGACTACGCTCGAGATGACAGCAGAGATGCTGTAATTCTTTTTTACTTCCTAAACCACCCTAATAATTTTCTCATAAGTCACTTATCACCAGTTACTTCACGCTTGAAATGAACAAATGCATGGTTTACTAGATCTACTGGACTTCTAAAACTTTCACTCCCAACTCTTTCATATCTAATTGAATGCCCATCTACTGTAAAGCTAAATAATCAGTCAAATCTATCAGATTTATTTTTTGATACCTGTACATTCGCAGATATTTCTGCATCCGGCTTATTTGTAAATATTTTTTTGAAATAAGGCTTGAGTAATGGCTGATCTACATCAGGATTCACATATAAATTTAGATTTACTAGTTTCTTCATACTCTCTTGTAACTGTTCTGATATATCATCAAAACGATATGTCACATGCACTTGATTCATTTGATCATTAAAAGAATAAATAATACATTATATAATATACAAAAACAGACTCAAAAAGCAACGAGAAAGAAGAGCTAAAGAGCCAAGGAGCTAAAAAGCCAAGGAGCTAAAGGATAATGGTATTACTTCTTCTATTTTACTCAGTATTTTTAAGCACTTTATCTTAATTATTGTGGATTGAAAATTATAGATTATTTCATATATATCTGTGTATGAATAGACTAAATAAACTCTTGTGAAAAATTACAAATCATTTCATCTCATTTTATCAACATACTCTTTCACCTGATAAATGAGTATTTTCACCTATACTCAAAGGTCGTGTCTGTGCACATGAGCCACACTGCTCTGCTTATGGAAAAGAATGTATGAAGCGTTATGGATTTTGGCCTGGAGTTGCCTATACTACCCATAGAGTTATTAGTTGTACACCAAGTCGTATGAAAAAATATGATCCATCTCATTATCGCGTAGTGTTTTTTTCTGGTTCTCCTATTGGCGTGCCATTTTTGGAGCATCTTGCACAAGATACTAGATTTGAAGTAGTCTGAGTTGTTACTATGCCAGATAAGGCGACCGGTCGCGGTCATGAAATTAAAAAAAATGTTATAAAAGAAGCCGCTGAAAAGCTATCTATCAAAAGTATTTTTGACTGGGCTAAGATTAAACAGAAATCTGAAGATGGTACTTTCCTGACTGAAAGTCAGGTTGCAGCTTCGCTGCAAGACTTACAGGCAGACTATTTTGTAGTAGTAGCCTATGGAAAAATAATCCCAGTAGACATGCTCAATATACCAACTTTTTGATCAATAAATGTTCATGGATCAATCCTACCGGCATATCGTGGGGCTTCACCGCTACAAACAGTATTCTTGGATAATCGTAAGGAAACAGGTATTACTGTAATGAGAATGAGTGAATGAATGGATGAATGAGATATTGTATCAACCTATCAGTTCAAACTCCCATTTTATCGAACAGCAAAAGATCTTTTTGAAAAAGTAATGAGTGCTTGACCAAAAGTATTAGCAGATGCATTATGGGATTTAGGGAAATGACATATTGAGTCTAAACCTCAAGAAAATACAAAAGCCACATACTGT
>JAYTKZ010000023.1:0-8905 GCA_043729885.1 bacterium | reverse complement strand
TGTGCAGTATTGACTCCAATAGGTAGGGATACCCCGCAGGGTACCGCTACCGAAACTGGAGAATACATGACTTTTCCCATCTTGTAATGTAACTGTGTGGCCGGCTTGGTGTCCACCTGAGAATCGAATCACAAGTGGTGTTTTCATTGTTGTACAAAGATAATCGGTAGTTACGCCTTTCCCTTCATCACCAAATCCCAAGCCAACCACTATCGCTGTATTCTTTTTCATTGTTCTGTTTTTATTGGGTGAGAAGATTTTTGTTAGCTTTGATGATTGATGTCACGGTATCTGCAATCTTATTATAATCATCAAGTACAATAAGATTTTGTCCAAGTAGCTCTCTCCATGGACGAATTACTGATTCACTTCTTGCACCATTAGAGTGCTCGATATGAATATGATATACATGATATAACTTTTGAGCTTCAACTAGTAATTCTTTAGCAGTAAGATCTTCACCTTGTCCACCAAAGATTCTTTTCATGTTTGCTGCATCGATTGTATCATGTACTCTTTCATCACCAGCGGTAATTAGATAGCCCTTTTGGCCTCTTTTTTCAAATGAGTCCAGTTTTGTATGCCGAGCTGCAAATAACCACGCCAGTGAATAAGATTCTTCTCCCCATGGGCCGCCTTCTTTTTCAAGGAATATGGTAGTTAACCATTTATCAAGTTCAACGTGCCCTGATTCGAATTGTCCAATTTGGAATGGAGACTGGTCACTAATATGATCGCCTATTGCTCCAAAGAGGATTTGAGGATCAGGTGTTCCGCTTTGAATAATCTTATCCATCAGTTTGCCCAATAGGTTCTTCGCAAATTGAACTGGAATTTCATCCATACTACCAGTCACATCAAATGCGAAAAAAACTGGTACACTGTTTGGGTGTGCTTCAGAGTCCCGAGCTTCTCTAAATGCTACACCTTTTGGATTCATGTCTTTTTTGATCGAAGTAGAAGAGAAAATTTGCTCTCTTGTCTTCGTTTTTCTTTCTGTGCGTAGGTGGTCAAATGCATCGGTTGACCAATTTGAGTATCCCATAATTATAAATTTTTGTTGTTAATAATTTTGTTTATATATACAATGGATAGTATTTCTTTGTATCGAAATTTCCTTTTAACATTGTACGGTAACTTTCATATGTATCGAAAGCTTCTTCACTCGGAGATGTTACAAATCTCATAAAATCAGCATTGTTAGTTGTCATTAATGAACTACCAATACCAGACGGATCTCCAAGTAAATAAATCGCTATCTTTTTACACAATTGCACATCAATTGCGCTTTTAGCTTTTCTGCTACTAAGTAGCGCAGGATCATACCAAAAAGAGTAGCGATCAGAGATATTTGTTAATGTATGATTGCTTTTTGTAAGGTAAAAAAATGAACTTATAATAATACCGTGTGTCTCTGGTACTACTAAAATCGATTCTGGATTCAAATCACAGTGAACATATCCGACACTCTCTAACCATGCTGTAAATTCTAACATTCTAGAAAGAATCCAGTTTACATGATCTTGTGATAGGGTAAGACATGATAGTGATACAGAACGATGTTCCAAAGTAATATGGAGTGTTTCTCCTACTATCTCCATTTTTTTCGGAAGGTATTTATGGAAGTGGAGTGATGCTTCATCTCGCAATGACATTAGTTTATTATAGTTGTCAATTGATTGTTGGAGCATACTCATGTCGCCATACTGTACGATAACTTTATCTTTGATAATACAGCTTCCAATATCATTGAAATATTCCAGAACTTCATTTTTTCTCCTTTTCTCAAATTCATCTTTTAATATGTTTAACTTTACGGTAGCATCGTTTGCAAGTGGTAAGCTACATGTGTCAGGATGAACTAATAGTGCTAAATGCTTGTATTCTTTGCTTATGTGATGTATATCCAATACTTCTTCAAGCACAGTTGCCTGTAGTATCTTATCAATTATTGTTTGAGTATTCATAAAATATATTTTTAGTTGTTAATGATCTTTTATAATTGTTATTATTACAATAACACATATAGTGTAGATAATACAATAAGTAATACAACAGCAAATATATTATTATTTATTGATTATAAACTACGCTACTAGTCTAGTTATTCATAATCATTCATATATCATGTCTTTGTGATCTGGGAAAGCAAAATGTATCTTTTCTATTTCTTCACATGTTGGTTCTATTAGTAGTATATCTTCTGCATCATCATCTGCGGTTGGCACTCATCAAATAATTTTTCATAGGAATGGGAATGATACAGTATGTCCACGAGGATCTCTTGTTGGTGAATCAAATGTAGGTAACCTCTTTTCAATTACGATATCTACTTTTGTTTCCTCTTTCATTTCTCTAATACCACCTTGCTCAATAGTTTCTCATACTTCAATGAATCATCCAGGAAGCGCGAACCCAAATGGCTCACTTTTTCTTTTTATAAGTACTAACTTTCATTCATATAGAGTTATAATATCAGCTGCAATCTTTGGTGTAATTGGTTCTCTCCCTTGTAGCATCTTTTTAATTTCTATATCTAAGCTATTTTTGATAATATAATCAGCTATTTCTTGAGATGTCATAGTAGCAATAGATGTTCCACTACTTGGAATTAATTGTTTGAGTCTTTCATGTGCTTTGATATGTTTTAGATAGTGAATTACATCTTTATCCAACATATCGCTAATTGCATTATAATTGTCTTCTGCCAAGAATCTTCTAATATTAGACGCTTTTACTATCTTTGTAATCTCTGGCTTTATAATTTTTTTTCCATCAGCAGAGAAAATATTTTCTACCCATGGGTTTCATGTAATGATTGTGTCAAAATCGAAACTCTTTGTGATGTAATTTTTCCATGATTGATCATCTCCCGTGTCAGGAATCGGTACTACTGTTACAGAATTACATTGCAGTCATTTTAGCGATAACTCAATCATGGCTTTTCTTTCATCATAAGTAAAGGGATTGTCTGGAGTTAACTCTTTATTTGCAGATCAAACACCAATTAAAATATCTGTAACTCACTGAGAAATTCATTGCATAATAGCATCAATATGCCCACTATGTAGCCCTGGTTGCCCACGTGTAATAAATAACCCCGTATTTTTGCTATTCATCATTTGAGTAGAGTAAAGTATAAAATTTAGTTCACATAGAGTTTTTGTTCAGCTATGAATAATCTTTTCGTTTCAAAATCAGTTCATTTTATAAATCCAAGTGATATGCGATTTTTACTAGGTGTGCATACTACTTTTACTATATTCTTATATGCATTTGTATATCCATCTACTCACACTAATGTTGATTTCCTTCCATCGATTTTGATTATTAATTTCTGAGGTTTCATGATTTTATATTGGAAAGGTCTTGTTGCTACTCATATTGTTCATCGAAGTTTACTATGAAGAGGGAATAGTGGTCATCATAAATTTAACCAATATGCAGTTGATCCAACTGATGTACTTACCACAAATCATGATCATTTTATATTTTGCTTTCGTTTGGGAGAAGTGATTCCAAATGTATAGTAGTCTAAAATATTTCATCATATTACAACATCATTTATACATACTGTGTTATATTTCTTTCATGTAGCATCTTCTAACATTACTTCTACAATCGCAGGTGAAACAGTAGTAATCTCTGATTTTCTTTTTGGTAATTGATGTGGTGTAGTTACTTGATTTAAAAGAAATCATAATGTTCCACAGTTAACACCAAAGAATGGTTTCCCATATGACATATATCTTTTTATTGAATCCAACATAAATCCATCTCCTCATCATACAAGTATATAATCTGCTTTTTCAGGAGTATCTACAAGTTTGATATCTATTGCCTCTAAAAGCTTTTTATGCCATACTCTAGCTTTATCGGTAGTAGAGAAGACTGCAAAGTAGTTGATTGAATGGCTTGTCATCTGTTTTTATATGTAATAAAGTTATATGTTTGTCATCGCGAGGGAGTATAACGACCGTGGCGATCCATTATGGATTGCTTCGCTTTGCTCGCAATGACTTATTGTTTGTAGTGACAGTTGAGCTATCCTTGCACAATCGGAACCTGTCTACCAATACTTAAACTCCTATCTTTTAGTTTTACAATAATAGGATATTGTCGACGTTTTCGTTCGTTACGTCATTTCATCTTGTAGAGTTCTAGAACTCTTTCTAATGGTATATGTGGATATTTTTTTTGTACTGTAGTAGGATTTACATTGTAGAGGAGATCTTCAATTGCTTCTGATTCTCATCACATATAATCAAATGGATCGACTTGTGCTTCTTTTAACTCAGCAGATGGTGCTCTTGTAATAATTCCTTGTGATATAATTCATCATTTATTAGCATTAATCCAAGCTGCAAGTTCATAAACCTCTTTTTTATTAAGATCACCGATAGGAGACATAAATCATATAGAGTCACCATACATCGTAGCATATCCCATTGCCATTTCTGTTTGATTTGAGTTGTTGATGACAGCTCAGTTATATTTAGCACTCATATCCATCAAGATTAGTCATCTAATACGAGCTTGTAGATTTTCATGACGAGTTCATTGTAATACGTCATTTCTATCTTTTGAAATATCTTCAAATACATCTACAAATTTCTGAATAGGGTATACATCAAGCTTTACTCACATATTATTACATAACTCTTGTGATAGAGTCAATGATTGTGATTGATTATATTCAGTTGGAAGATAGAATGCATGAATATTCTCTGGAGGTAAGAATGCTCTTAATAGTGCTAAATCTACTGCTGAATCTACTCAACCAGATACTCAAATAATAACGTCCTTTATCCCTGTCTTTGCTAAGTAGTCCTTGAGTCACAATACAAGTGTATTATAGATTGATTCATATTTATTATTGCTAATATCTATCAATTCTTGGCTTTTGTCCGTGTGATTTTCATCAAGATCTACTATTGTTACCTCTTCTTCGAATCATTTCCCCAAGTAGATCAATTTTCCTGTTTTATCCATTATCATACTGTACCCATCAAATACTAATTCATCTTGTGCACCAACTTGGTTTACGTAGACATAATTTGCTGGCATATTAGCATAGTGGCGTTGGAGGAGTTTTAGTCTTCTTTCAAGTTTATTGATAGTGAATGGTGAGCTAGATAGATTGAATACTGTCTGTACATCTTTATCTCATCTCTTGATATCATTCACTGGATGAATGTCATAATGATCATCCCAGATATCTTCACACACAGTAATACTAGCTGCTAATTGATCAGCTGTTTTGAAGTAGAGCTCTTGTGTCCCAGGCTGAAAATACCTTTTTTCAAAAAATACATCATAATCTGGGAGGAGCTTTTTATAATATGTTTGAATGCTTTCACTATCTACAAGATATGCTGTGTTATACTTAATCATCTTTCCATCAGGCAAAAATTGCTTTTCATCAAAATCTACTCATCATACAATCACTTGCAGTTTTCTATTAGTATCTCTTACACAGTCTTGAATTGTTTTAATACCATTTTTTTGTTGACGTACAAAAACATCATCATCTAAGATATCATTCAGAGGATACCCAGTCAATGTCATCTCAGGGAAAACGATAGTATCACATTTATTACCAATATCTTTGATTATATCAGTAATCTTCTTGAGATTATATTCTAATCAAGATGCTGTATTAGCGACTTTAGTGTTTATTTGAGCGATTCAGATTTTCATGGTTGTATACTGACTATATAAATAATTATGCAACTTCTCTTTTTGCATAGAGAGGATCATCCATTTGTCCTTGGAACCATGCATTTACTTGTTGTTGAGCTTTCTGAGTAGCTTCAGAGACTTCAGTTGGTAAAAACACTTTTTCAAAATTTTCAATTAAGTATTTTCTTGCCTCATCCATGTATGCGAAATCATCACTTCCATATTTCAACTCTCCATCTTTATATACTGTTTGAAGTAGTCTTTCGCCATTTACTTTTTCTTCATCTTGTACAATAAATCTTTTATTGTCTCTAATCTCAACATTTAGATTTCATGGGATTGATCTTTTTCCTTCATCATCAGATCGTTTTCATGTTTTTCTTTCTTCTGTTTCAGCTAATTTAAATCATGTTGATACTCTAGATCTTCCTTTATTTCTTGAAATAAATAACTCTCCAAGTCAGTAATATACATAATCTCTTGGATTATATCATTCCTTACGTACAGCTTGTTCAATTTCAGCAATCTCACCTTCATTTTCAATCCCTGCAACCACAATCTTTCAAGATTTTGGGTCTAATAATCACTCTTGTTGTAATCTTTTTAGACTATAAATTACTTGGTCTTTTAGTTTGCCACTATCTAATCTAATTGTTATGCTTAAACCATAATTCTCATATTTCTTTTTTAATGCTATGGCTTTTTCTATTCACTGATAACTATTAATAAGATCAATAAGAAGAGTACATTTCTTTTGTCATGTAGCAATTGCATGTTGAATAATTGCTTCAAATGACTCCATTTCACTAGCGTATGAAGATAAGAATCTATGTGCAATTGTCCCTGATGTATGTACTTGAGGGAATACTGCAGATGCTGCATCGTGAGATGTTGCTTCTAGTCATGTTGCTACATAGAGAGCTTCAATTGCATCAAAATGTTGACCTGCATTGATAGCACTTCTCCATCCATATTCATCAGCATGGATTCATAAATCAATCCTTCATTCATGCATGAGTTGATTTATAATGAGGCCATCAGTTGCTACTATAGATTGATATGTGGGATGCATAAATACTGGCTCATAAATAGCACTTAACTCACCATGTCAATTAACTGCCAAAATAGGTTCTCACGCTTTCATAGCAGATCAATCACGAACGGCTTTTACTTCGATAGGTACATGACCATCATGCTTATCAATTACTTCTTGTCGCATTTCTCTATTAAAATTATTATTTCATCATTTATCTGCCTCGTGTTTATAAAATTCAGTTGCAAAATCTAACTCCCATTGAGTTACTTTTGTCCCAAAAAGTTCAAGGAGCATATTTTTTATCCCATAGACTATATTGAATCCATCTCCAGCATTCTTTCTATACGTTAGAGTGTATCATTCATGTAAATCTCCCTTTTCTCACCTTATCTTTTTCATAGTTCTGTTGTAAGCATCGGTTTTGAGGATCTTGTTTTTCTCAATAATACTTATTTTTACTGCTTTATCAGTCATCTTTGCAAATTCCGCATATGTAATGCGTGGGAAAACTGTTATTTGTTCTTTATATGATTCATAATTGAAAGTGTTCATAGTGATTAGTTTTGAAAGTATAAAAGATATTTATGCTGCTAGTAGAGTAGTAATTGCTTCTTCAGCTGTCTGTAGTATAATCTTTTTTGTATCTCTCATTTTCTGTATTTTTGCTTCACTAGCTTCATCATTCACTCACTTATTTGCATCAGTAACGAATGTAGTTCTATATCAATTGTTTGCACTATCCAACGCCGTGTCTCATGAACACCAATCAGTAGCAAGTCATACAACATATGTATCAGTGATTCATTTTGATTGTAGTACCTCATCCAAAGTCATAGTTTCATCAAGTGTTACTCAACCGAATCAACTATAAGAATCTATTTCTTTTTCATATCATTTCTTAATTGAGATTTTATAATCTCATGTATCAAATGGTGCATATAGATTGACTCATTCTGTATCTCTTACGCAATGTGTCGGCCATACAGTTTCTCAATTAACTATAGTGAATGGTGCAACTCAGTGATTCTCGGCAAATGATATATGATTTGCAGGATGATCATCTCATGTGAAAATTACATCTCGTCACTTTTCCATGAAAAGATCTACAAGTTGTTTAATAGTATTTCAAATAGTGTCTCATCAAGGTACAGATAATCATCCATTTGGTGATGCAAATCCATGTTGATAATCTACTACAATTAGAGCTGGTTTTTTGATAGTTGTCATGGTGATATTATGAATATATAAATATCTTCTATATTATATCATTAAGACATATAATGTCAATACATTGGTATTTGTTCCAAGGTGTATTATTTATTACTTAATGTTTATATTACAATAAGTAATATAATGAATAAAAATCAAATTGCAAGAGATTTTAATGTAAAATATACAATAAGTGTAAAATACCAAAAAAACCAGGTAAAACCTGGTATATAGATAACAATATATTTCTATTCTTCTTCTACTCTTTCAGGATTTCTTAATATACGAATCCCTTTGTATGTGAATTCTTTCTGAAAATACTCATATATGATTAATGCTACATTCATAGGATCTAACATAGTTGATGTATCTTTGTTAGTATTGTCCCAAAAAGGAGTATTCATACCACTTGGACCTGCTTTTAGAGTTTTCTTAATATTTTTGTTTTGCGCTAATGATGCAGCTAAGTGTCCTTCACCAGCTTTTGCAGCAGCATAAATTGGTTCCAATTCTCTTGGTGTCCATGCACTGGTAGAAGTAATCATAATTAGCCCTGGTAAAAACTCTTGTTTTTGAAGAGTATACTTTACAAAGAGTGCTGGAGTAGTAATGGCAGTATTGAGACAGCTCACTATTTCACCACCAGAATGTTCTGTGATTGGTTTCTCTAAGCTAGCACCTGCAGCATGTATGATAAGCCCAATATTTGTATACTGAGCCACAATGCTTTGTATTCTTTTTTCCAAGCCACCTACATCAGCATCAATATTCAATGCTTCAAAACGGAAAGTATTGTCATCGAGAGGAGTCCTCCCAGTTATAACAATATCATACTCCTTATCAAAAAGCTTTGCTAAGGCATTTCCAAGACCTTTTGTCCCTCCA
Organism: bacterium; assembly: GCA_043729885.1. Lineage (GTDB taxonomy): Bacteria > Patescibacteriota > Gracilibacteria > Absconditabacterales > Absconditicoccaceae > JBDHUW01. Next base: position 93 of record JAYTKZ010000023.1, on the reverse strand, counting down.
ATAATAATACATGTTTGTTTCATAAAAATTGTGTTTAGTTACATAAATACTACCTATATACTATGTATTTGTAAATAGATTTTTAGGCTTTAT
>JAYTKZ010000022.1:0-3880 GCA_043729885.1 bacterium | reverse complement strand
TTTGAATTCACTAGATTCACCATATGGCAATTGAATAGCGAATGCTTTTGTAGAAAGTCTATCTCTAATTTCTGTAATACAAAGCTTGAAATCTGCTCCAATCTTGTCAATTTTATTAACAAAACACATTCTAGGAACATGATATTTGTCAGCTTGTCTCCATACTGTTTCAGTTTGAGGTTGTACTGCATCAGAAGACGAAAGAACAGTGATAGCACCATCCAATACTCTCAATGAACGCTCTACTTCAATTGTAAAGTCAACGTGTCCTGGAGTATCAATAATATTAATATGGAATCCTTTCCATGAACAAGTTGTCGCAGCAGAAGTAATTGTAATACCTCTTTCTTGCTCTTGCGCCATCCAGTCCATTGTAGCTTCACCTTCATGAACTTCTCCAATTTTGTGATTCTTACCAGTATAGTAAAGTACGCGTTCTGTAGTTGTAGTTTTACCCGCATCAATATGCGCAATAATCCCGACATTTCTTACATTCTCTAATCCAGTTACAGTTGCCATTGTTGATTAATATGTTTGATAAATAAATGTGCAATTAATTTTCTTCAGCTTTTTTACTAGTTATTACAACTTGTCTATGATTGATTTGATGCTCTACGTTTGATAGGAGTCAATCAGGATCATCATATGGTTCAGTTCACTGATATAGTGGTGAAACAACACCTTGTATTGGATGTGAAAGAGGTTCAATACCTGTTGTATCAATCTCCTGTAGCTGTCATACATACTGAAGTATTCCATCTAAGTCTTTACCCAAATGTTCAATCTCCTCTTCAGAGAGTTGTAGTGAAGACAATTTTGCTAGATGTAATAGTTCATCACGAGTGATAGCCATAGTTTTTTACAAAACATCCATTATTTAAAAAAATGACCTTTCGGTGTGGGTTTAAATGTATGGTTTTGAAGGTAAAATGCAATGGGTTTTGAAGGATATAAGTTCTTCCGTCATCCTGAGTGCAACCAATGATATAGTGAATAACTTAGTATTACTAGTCATGCAATGATCGCATTTCTCCCCGACATGTCGGGGAGCCCCACCTTTGGTGGGGAAATACGAGCGTGTATTATATATTTTCAAAAATAAAAAAAAGTTGCCTGTAAATACAGACAACCGAAATTTTAACAAAATTTTATTAGTTTATTTTGTGGTGAGTACTTTATTCGCATTCATACGTATATAGTATAAGTACCCTTGCGTAAGTACTACTATTACAAACGATAAAATAGGATACGTTAATGCAATACTCAAAGCTCCATAAGTAACAAGTACTGTGAAACTAATTGCAATAGTGAGCTGTTCAAGATATTTTCTACTTTCAGGAATGGAATATATAAGTAGCCTTGAAAGGAAATATACAGACAGTATAGATGCAACCCCATATCCCAATATACAAAAATAACCCGTAGACACTATCCAATCAACCCAATGGCCACCTAACCATGATGGAACAAATATAATTGCTACTATAACTGCACATACTTTACTAAGTATATTTAGTATTTTTGAGGTTAGTAAGTCTATGGAATCAGACTCTTTTCTTGAAATATTATTATTTATATTCATAATCTTTTGTTTTTTTGATGTAAGTATATTATATATAGATAAGATACTAAGTCAACTAATAATTTTCATAAAAAAAACGCCTGTATAAAACAGACGTTTGATATTACAGTACTTTATTATTTATTATTTCCGGTATTGCCATGAATCGGACCAATACACTTGATCCTGTTCATCTGTCGAAAGGTTTATATATTGCTGAATGAGTTTTTTCTTTAGTATCTTTGGTAAAATCAAAGATACAATAAAAAGCAAAGCTCCAACTCCTGCAACAATCATTGCAGACGGTGTGTCTCTCATCGAGAATCCTACCTGGCATGGATCAAAACTATATCCTCTAATTATGGCTTCAATTGGCATTGCCAAGAACGGCCCTGCAAACATGACAAGAAGTACTACTTCCCATGCATGATTTTCTATCCAGTCTATTTTGGAGAGCAGTGATTTTGTAATTTGAACATTTGTTTTCATGTTAATTATTTTTTTAAGGTTTTTAATTATAGTGCAGTTTTCCACTACCTGTTATCTTATCTCCAACACTTTTAGCATCACCAATAATTTTGATATTACCACTACCAGTAATAGTACTCTGCACTGTTTTAGTTGCGTTAACCTTTGCAGTCCCACTACCAGTAACTTTGATGATAGCATGCTGACTAAAAAGCATCTCAGTAACTATTTTCCCAGTACCAGATAATAGAATATTTATATTTTCTACTCTCCCCGTTCTGAAAGCAATAGTACCAGTACCAGTTAGTGTCACATTGAGGTCAACAGTATTAACTACATCTACAAAAATACTTCCTGACCCTGACAGTAGAACAGTAGCAATAGAGATACAAGTATTGTCAGTTACATTCAAACTTCCAGATCCTTCTAAATTAATTTCTTTGAGTGATTCTAACACAAAGAGAGTAACTCTCATTGGTAATTTTGTCGAGAAGCTACTATTTGGTTTGGTACCAATAGTTACTGTATCACCAACTTGCTCAACCACAATCAGGTCAATCAAGTTATCATCAGCAGATATCTCAGCTTTGTTTTCTTTACAGTAGCGCACTTCCACTTTCATACTCCCTTCAACAACAAGTGTCTGTAAAGTTTTCAGTGGTATGGTTTTTTTTCCAGGTTTACCTGAACCAGTAATAATATTAAAGTTCATATTAATTTTTATTTTTATTTTTATTCGTGAGTTAATACTTTTTCTTTCCAAATTTTCACTTCCTCGATTCTTTCTTTTAAAATGGGTGTAAATTTTTTAATACCCCATGGAGAGTAAAATTTTACTCTCTTTTCTAAGAATGGAATTTGTGCTTCTAACATTTCTCTTGGAGATTTGCCAAGCTCAGTTCCAAGTCCAAAGATCACTTGTTGCATCCACGAAGTATCAAATGTTTGACTTGTGTCTGCATCACGCAAAATATCAACAAACATATCTCGTTCAAACAGATTATGCCCAGCTTCTCCGAACCATTCAGTAGCTTGAACTAAACGGATGATTTCTTTTAAGTCTTTTTTATCATCAGGATGGATATGACGTTTGATGCCACGTACTGCTCGACGAATATTAAAATCATCAGATTTGTTTTTATTCCCACTATGTCCATAATCGTGAACCATTGCAGCAATAAGGAGATATCTGGCAGCCACTGGGTTAATATTCGAACACTTGATGCCGTCATATACTTGATACATAACATGAATCATATGGCGAAAATTATGATATCCAAGTTTTGCATTCTTTGCAAAAAATAGTTTTTTCGCATAATACCAGAGATTACCTCCAGCATAAAGTTTTTCATCGTTGTTAAAGATCTGTATTATAGTTATATTTTGTTTCATAGTTTTATTTTAGATCAGTATTATATATAAAAGTTATAGAGAGTCAATGTTTATAAGATCAAAAAAACCGCCTGGAATAATACCTGGCGGCATAGTATTGTTTATGAGAGTAGGTAGCTAACTGTAATAGTTGGTATGAAAAATTTTTTCATTAATGAATTCAACTTCAGCAATTCTAACTTCTTTCATAGGGTTAAATCGTTGCTTCCCCCATTCTGAATGAAATCGTAATATGTCCTTCAAAAAAGGAAGTTGACCACGAAGCATTTCTTCACGGGATTTATTTTGTTCACTACCCATACCAAAGATGGTCTGCTGCTGCCACACACTAAAAAGCGATTGACTCATATCAGCATCCCGTAGCGCTAGTAGTAATTCATGATACTGTGGATTACCATTTGGCATAATCATTTTATGAGGGAATTCTGTTGCCTCAATAAATGGCATAATTTTTGGTAT
>JAYTKZ010000021.1:0-2018 GCA_043729885.1 bacterium | reverse complement strand
AGAAGGGAGACCATCTGATGGAGCTATTCTCAATTGTAGACTGACAGATCGTGCACTCAGACCTATGTTTCCAAAGGGAATGATCAATGATGTAGTAGTAACTATTACTCCATTATCAATTGATCTAGATCAAGATCTTGGAGTACTAAGTATTATAGGTTCTTCATTAGCAGTGCTCAAAGCTGGAATACCATTTCATGGACCAATTAGCGCTGTCAGAATATGATACAAAGATGGACAATATATAATCAATCCAACACTCAATGAAATTGAAACAGGAGAGTTAAATCTTCTTATTTCTGGTGCTGGTGACACAATAAATATGATTGAATGTGATGCAGATGAAGCAAGTGAAGATCTCATACGCGAAGCGTTCCGTTTAGGTGTCGAAGAAATGCAAAAAATACATAAAGCGCAAAGTGACTTTATCGCTCAAACTGAAATTACACCAAAAGAAATAGCATATAATAAACCTTCTGAAACAGTATTGCAATGGGTTGAAACATACCTTACTGCTGACAAATTTGGAGCTATGACGGGAAATGCCAAAGTTGGATTCAATGATTTGTACTATACATATGAACAAGAACTTTTGAAGACAGGAAAAGAACAAGCATCTGAAGAAACGCAAGAAGAATTCACTGATTCTAAAATTAAATTAGCATTGTTTCAAGTAGTAAAACATCGTATTCGTGATCGTGTATTACATGAATCAATTCGTTTGGATAATAGAACTATTATGGATATTAGACCATTGTACTGTGAAGCAGGATTACTGCCAAGAGTACATGGATCTGGACTATTTTGGAGATGAGATACACAAGTACTTTCTACAGTTACATTGGGAGCCCCTGGTGATGTAGAAAGAAATGATACAATGGAATTAGATGATACTGAAAAGCGTTACTTACATCATTACAATTTCCTCCCTTACTCTACAAATGAAGCAGGAAGTTCTAGAGGTACTTCTCGTAGAGAAACTGGACATGGAAGATTGGCTGAAAAGGCACTTGAACGTATGATACCAGATAAATTAAGTTTCCCATATACGATTAGAGTTGTATCAGAATGTACTTCATCTGGTGGATCAACATCAATGGGTTCAGTATGTGGTTCAACACTTGGATTAATGGATGCATGAGTACCATTAAAATCACCTGTAAGTTGAATCGCAATGGGATTGATGAGTGAACAAGATGAACATGGAAAAATTCTCAAATATGCAATCTTGAACGATATCATGGGTACAGAAGATTTCACTGGTGATATGGACTTCAAAGTTGCAGGAACGAAAAAAGGTATTACAGCGATTCAATTAGATATCAAAATTAAAGGATTACACTTGGATTTAATATATGAAGTTATCACAAGAGCAAATGGTGGTCGTGGTGAAATTCTAGACTTCATGCTAGAAACACTTAGTGGGCCAAGAGCTGCACTTAGTGAACACGCACCAAAGATTGTATCATTCAAGATTCCAGCTGACAAAGTAAAAATTGTTATTGGGAAAGGAGGTGAAACAATTGATGCAATTATCGCTGAAACTGGAGTTAAAATTGACTTTGAAAACGATGGTTCATGCTTCATTACATCAAAGGATCAACCTATGATTGATAAGGCAAAAGAAACTATCATGATGATTGCAATTTGACCAGAAGTTGGTGGTACATATGATGCTAAAATCATGCGTGTAGAAGACTACTGAATCTTTGTTTGAGTAAATAAATTTGTATCAGGATTGTGTCATGTAAAAAACTTGGAAGCAGGAATTACTTCTGCTCAAGTACATGAAAAATATAAAGTTGGAGAAACTATCAAAGTAATATTGTCTGAAAAAGACAAGGAAGGTAGATTTAATTTCAAGAAAGCATTGTAATATACTATTCGTCATCCTGACACTGAGAGAAGCGAAGTGGTAGGATCTCGTCAAACGACTAGTATTTCATGAGATTCTTCGGCGTTGCCTCAGAATGACATTATCAAAAAAACGGCCCGGAAATGGACTGTTTTTTTATATG
>JAYTKZ010000020.1:0-2810 GCA_043729885.1 bacterium | reverse complement strand
TAGTGTACCATGAGATTCTTCGCTCCGCTCAGAATGACGTGAGAAACTATGATATCGAATACCTGATACACAAGAGGAGTTAGTGAAATTACCATGAGTTTGAGAAAAAACTGCGAAAGTAATATTGCAAGTATTATACTGACATGATGTGATTGCTGTTGATACTCATGTCCATAGAGTTACAAATAGATTGTGAATCGTTAAAACCAAAGAACCATTACAAACATCAAAGATTCTTGAAGCAAAAGTCCCACTAGAGTTTAGATGAGATGCGCATCATGGATTGATACTCTTTGGTAGGTATCATTGTGTAGCCAGAAATCCAAAGTGTGAAACTTGTCCATTTAATAAGATATGTGAGTGGTATAAAAAGAATAAGAAATAGTGTTCATATGTCATCCCGGGCGAAGACCCGGGATCCATCTTTGATGGAATAGACCCCGGATCAAGTCCGGGGTGACAGTTTAAGTCCGGGGTGACAGTTATTTACCTTTCAAATTTATTCCCTATGCAACTAATAGAACCACAACGATGAGTTAACCTACTCCAATCATTAAATTCATGAGTTAGTAGCTCTCAATTATTATTCACTATAGTTAGTGTTCTAGCTGATGTGATAGTTTTTTTGTTTCCTATTTTCTTGGTAGTAGTATATATTGTTTGAATGAAAAAGAAAAATAATACATTCAAAGAATATGCATTGCGTATATTTTCATCTGCGGTTGTTGCTGCAATAATCAATATTATTATTCAATTCTTTTTCAACAAAGCTAGACCTGAATCAGCAATTGAATGAACTGGATGATTATTACTAAAACACTTACCAACAATGTCTTTCCCTTCTGATCATGCTGCAGTGAGTATGGCATTTGGTATAGCTACATATTATTTTGTGTATTTATTAGTGTGAACTAAAGTACAAAAAATTATGAAATGATGGGGTATCTTTTTCATAGTATGATGAGTCATAATGTCACTTGCAAGAATAGCAGTATGAATTCATTGGCCAACAGACATACTAGCAGGTTGGGCAATATGAGTTATTGCAATGAATATAGTGCACTATATTCCACGTGCGATATTCACTTGGATAATTTCTATCGAAAAGAAAATAGTATGAATTTTTGTGAAGTAGAGATTATTTTTAGATTTTTTTTGCATTAGGTCATTTGAACATCTTTACTGTTTTTTTTCAGTTTAATTTATATTCTACTGCATAAGAATCTGTCCATAGTTTACTTTGGAATGCATTTCATTTTACTGAATTAGCAAAAGTAGCTGCGTCTTTTTCTCGTGATTTTTCTATAACAGTTTTTTCCACTCAGGCTGGTGTGATTGGTGCCACTATTTCTTCTTTAGTATGTGTTTGTTTCTTAGCATATTCTTCAGGTGAGATTCACAAATCTTTCATGTTTTCATAGATTTTTTTGTCAGCATATCAATTTGGAAGTTGTCCAGTTTGTACATATTGCATGAAATGTTCTACTAAGTCATTATCGTCTTTGATCAAATCCTTAAATGAATATATCTTTTCTGTTTTTACTTTATCTTTTTCTATTGGACGACTAATTTTATTCTTTCGATCTATACCAAGTAGTTGTACATATTTAGAGAACTCAGTATCAACTTTGGTTTTGTCATATTCTCCTCATTCTGTCATAAATTTCTTAGCTCTATCTTTGTCATCAGTTTCTTTCCCTCCATCATTCACTACTGGACTAATAAATTTCTTACAATCATTTAGAGCTTTGAATGTAGATCACATATCTACTGATGTCATTATTTTTTGTAAATCTTCTGGAGCTCAGTTTGCAACAAGTTTATTTCACTCTTTTTTACTATCTATATATAATTTCTTAGCTATCAAAGCATCATTTCTTGATTTTGACAATAATACTTTATCAAATAATCAATCCTTGTTGAACATATTTAACAAATCTCAGAAACCTCGTTTTTGAGCAAGGTTGTATATTGTTTCCAAAAGTGATTTAGACCAACCACTAAATTTATTTTGAATAAGTTCTGTTTTGAATGCTTCTTTTTCATGTGGAGTAGTAGGTACTTCTCATAAAATATCCTTTAGTTTTTTAGTTAAATCTTTTTGTACTTCCGCACCTGATTCTCATCCAAGTTGTTCTTTGGTTGTTTTTGGTAATCAGTTATTTGATTCAATAAATTGAATAGCTGCAAGTTCAGAATCAATTGTAATGTCTTTTGAAAATACTTCTGTAACAGGATTAGTAGCCATTCATAAATTAATATAGAATCAGTTTTGTTTAATGTTTCCTAGTTCTGCTTTTACATCTTGTTCAGTCATTTTAGTAATAGCTTCTCTAGGGAAAGTAGCTTTTATTTTTTTTACAATCTTATCTTGTGAATTTTTGAAAAGATTATCCATAACATTGCCATTTGCACTGAGTAGAGTATTGATGTCTTTTACGTTACTCAAAATATTTGCGCCCACTAAATTGAAATCTTTTAGTTTTTCTTTGCTTGGGGCATCCATTTTTTGTTTGATTCCATTTATTGTTACATATAGACCACCCACTACTAAATTCTCTATTCTTTTTCATTTTTTGAGTTCTTTATCAAATGATTCATACAGGAATTTATAAATAGCTTCTTTTTTATTGTCGTATTCATTATCTATTTTTTTATCTTTAATCTTTAATAAATTTTTTAGTTCTACTTCTACTTGTTTCATAATTCAATCTTTTAAATTATTGCGTATCTTTTCTGCATTTGTATGAATTTGCTCTGGAGTTTGAATTAATGTTTTATCTTCAACTTTTGCTTGAATTAAATTATCA
>JAYTKZ010000019.1:0-2188 GCA_043729885.1 bacterium | reverse complement strand
TATCAAATTAGCACTCAAGTACTATCATATACTATTAACCTCCTTTCACTGCACTAGTTGCACAAAGGAGGTTTTTTTATTCATTGTCATTCCGGGCTTGACCCGGAATCCATATATATAAATAGCCCCGGATCAAGTCCGGGGTGACAAACGACGTATTCAACCATGAAACAACTCACATCCATCTGTTTTATTCATATCGATTTTAGAAAGTGGCTCAGATCATATTATTTTTTCGTTGCCGGAACAGGAGATAGAATGTATTCATATATACATTGGACATAGTGAGTTTTCATATGTCTGCACCTATAAACTCCTTATTCGGTATTAGCCACATGAGGAGTTTTTTCTTTTAATAATTAATAATTCAAAATGAATACTATACAAAACTTACTTCATGCAAGCCATGAACCACCCACGTGACAACAACTATTATTATTACAAGAGGCATTACAAATTGCTGTAATACAAAATATGAGTACTATAAAAGTAATTAGAAAAAATGCGCGACCAGTGATGATAGAAAGTGAAACATTACAAGATAATAGCACTATAAAATGACTAGCACAACAATACCAAATTCCATCATATATTATAGCCGAGGTTTTAGCGAATGCACAAATGATATGATTTTTGTATGGAGCTACAATAGATGTAAGTCAAGAAACTTTACAAACACACCTAGATAAAACAAGACGCGAATTAGTTGCTACCTTTGTATATCCTTATAGAGTAGAGCCAATTAAACAATATAATTCTTCATTACTCAATTGAATACATTGATTTTTATGTAGTTTAGCAGATACAAATTTAGTACATACTTTACAAAAAGACAATATAACTAGGCAACAAATGCCACGATGAGTAATTAGACAAATATCACTATTTGATATGGATTATAAAAATACTTTCTCTTCTTTACAACAACGGTTAGATTTTATTCTGTTAAATATTAAAGAACAAGATAGATTATTTTGAGATGACTATGCAACTATGATACAAGAAAATGGGTGACTTCCTGTAGATGATATTATATGAAAAGAAACAACGATGTTATCAAGTTCATGATATTATGGTACTATTAGTACGATTAATTATGAATGACAAAAAATTAATACTTTGATGCGTATCATACCTTGATTTAGTCCTGTATGATTGGATGTTATGGCATGATTAGATCTCCCATGAGGGAATCAAAATTACTTTGCAACTATAGGAATTCAATTCAATGAATATCAAAATCAGATTGTTCCAGCTATTCATACAATCCAAATGTCTACACACAATATTTGATCAACTGAATGATGACAACTTGTATCTATTAAAGAGCCATATGATTCAAATACTGTTACTATGAAAGAAAGAATGAGAATTATTAATGCATTTACTAATAGCGTTTATGATTTTGTCTGACTACGTAATGAATTAACTGATCTAAGTCATTGATGACTACCTGCAGAAATAATTCCTTACTTGGATAAAAATACGCTTAAATCAATTAATTGAAAATATACAATACAAAAAAATGAAATTATTCTATCAGGGACTAATGATGAAAGAAAAAAAGTTAAAGAGACACTAATAAATGCAGTAATTGAAAATCTAAGAAATGATGGAGTATTACCGTTGCTAGTATCAACTCTTAATTACTTATTTTCACACTGATATCCTGCTGTGATTATTCATCATGCATCAAAAAACATGCGGTTACAACAGCATAATCAACATAGATCAGAAAAATCAATTATATCAAGCGGAGAAAATCTGTATACAAAAAAAGCAAAACAACTATGATGAATACAAAATTCTGATTGAGATTTTGTGATTACTCCTGAATCTTATTTTGCAGCAGTTGGGAACATACTATACTGACATCAGTATTTAGATTCAGAAAGTTTAATGAATGCAAAAAATGAAATATTTCCAATATTACATCCAGCTACTACAAAACTATTTACACTTCAAAATACAATAGATACGGAATTACTAAAAATCTTTATTCAATCACCAACTTATAATGCTCGTTAATGAATTAGAAAAACTTATTCAAATACCATCAGTATGTGGATTTGAAGAGTCAATAATTGACTATTTACATAACCGATGAATAAAAGAGAATCTACCAGTACATAAATATGAGTGATACTGAGTAATTTTATGAAACCCGCATGCTTCAACATACTACATC
>JAYTKZ010000018.1:0-41306 GCA_043729885.1 bacterium | reverse complement strand
ATAAGATTACTACGAACTTCAATAGGATTATATGTTGGAATATTTGGCTTAGTAGTATTGCTAGTTGCTTTAGTATCAGCTACCTCTACAGTAGACATTGCTGTACTATCTGCTTCAGGTGCTTTTGATGCTAACAACATACCGCGAAAGAAACTATTATCATAATCATCAGCTAGTTTACTATTTGTTTCATTTGGAGATACACGAGCAATAACTTTTGCTACCTCTGTTGGAGTTGCAGTAGTGGCGAATATATATGTTCATACTTTGATGCTCTTATTTACAGCTAAGAATACTGTTTTTTCTGGAGTCTCTATGTTTACAACTTGAATATCATCATTTGCTTTGTTTACAAGAAGTGGTTTTTTGTCTTCTTCCGTAAGTACAAAATGAAATCATTTACCTGCTTGAGTACGAGCAGTAAACTTATGTGTTTCAGAAATTAACTCTAATTCAGGACTTTGTTCTCAATTTCCCAATGTTGCAAATTCAATATAATCTCAGTCTTTGAGAGTTATTGCATATCATTTTTCACTACGATTTACGATAAATGTAGCTGGTCCACTTATTTTTCCTTCTACTTTGTCTCATACCTGTACAACAAGTGAGCTTCATTTAGCTAATACTACACGATCTCAATCGTTTATATTACTTCCTTCAATGCGGTTTCAGTTTGATTCGATGAAATATTCTCATTGTACATTAACAACTTTGGCAATATATCATGCATTTGCTACATTTGCTGTTTGGATACCATTTTCACTGTTTTGCTTTTGTCCCAAGAATGGAATATAGATACTCAACCCTAGGATTCATAAAAATGTCATATAACCTGCTACTTTGATGTAGAAATGCGAACGAGAGAAAATAGGTTTTTGGTATTGTGATTGACGCAAAATACGCTCATAAAGGGCGTTTTTATCTTGCTCAGAGAGCTTATATCACTGGATTTTAGCAAAATAGTCGTGAAGGCGCATGGTCTAATATAAAATGAATGAGAATTCTGATACAACATATATACGAATAACTTGCTGATTTGTGACAGGATTTTACAGATTTATGCAAAATAGGGATTAGGGACTAGGAATTTGGGAATGGTTAGCTTAAATATTGACACTTATTATATTTTATATACAAAGAGACCGGTCTCTTGTATTTCTCGACCAAAGGTCGAGCCTGACCTTTGGTCAGGATGTGCAAGTGTAGGTAATGACTCAAATAAACTTATAAATACTATTTACACTGGGGATAATATTCGTATAAGGGTGATAATTTATCTTTTTATCGCATAATTATGGAACAAGAAACGGTATCAGCGCCAAAATCTGGGAAAAATCGACAATGATTTCGAGATTTTGTGAAAAGTGTAGAAGGTTTGGGTGATGAATACTTAGTTGAAAAGGCGCCTTTTCAATTGCCAGCTCATATTAAGGAATTTTTGGTTAAAGCAGCTCCATATGTAGTAGCGTTTATCCTCCTTTTGACTTTACCAGCTATATTAGCTTTTATAGGATTAGGTTCTATGCTTAGCATGGTAAGCCCATATTACTGACCACTGATGGTTGTTTCTACTGCTTTTTCTATCGCTGTTTTTGCTCTAAATATTGCAGCCATTAAACCACTTAGTAATCGTTCTGCTATTGGATGGAAATATATCTTTTATGCACAAATACTATGATTTATTGCTTGAGTACTAGGGTGAGGTGTTTTGTGAGCTATTGTATGAGGCTTGATTGGGTTCTACTTTTTGTTTCAATTGAAGAGTTATTATAAGTAGGGAATAGTAAATAGTAAATAGTAAATAGTATAGTTTTTGGGAATCGGCAGGAATGTCGATTTTTCTGTATTTGTCTATTGACATAGTAGTTATATATGTATATGTTTGGTGGGCGAAATAACGATCATTAACAATTAAAAGATTATCTTATGAAGAAAAAGAAAAGATTATATATTGCTAAGCCAATTATAGATGTTAAGGTTGGTGAGATAGTTTTCGTTGAAGATGATCTTATTAACCTAATATATGAATTTGAAATCAACCCAAGAGTGTATCAATTTGTTATTTTCCATGAAGCTACTTGCCTACCTTATAAAAGCAATAAATATCAGGTAAAAGTAAGTAGAATAGAAGATGGTACTTTTATAATTGATACTAGCTTTTATGCTGAAGCGTATATTGCACCTACTCCAAAACATATATTGGGTAGAGACACATATTTCTTGGCACAACAAGTTGATAATGTTGTTTTTGAAAAAAAGGCTCGCCCAAGAAAAAAGAAAGGACATCAATTTGCTTCTTATTTAGAAGAGTTTGTAGATCTTTCTGAAGAATTAGATGCTTATGGTAAGCTACCAAAAGGGTTGCAATCTCGTTTTGATGAGCTATTAGGCTTATTGGATACTACAATGCCTCAATGGATAGATACTTTTACAAAGATTACTGATATGTTTGAGTATCGATATTATCTTGATGAGAAAATTGATATGATTAAAGCAGAGTATATTGATTATGATGATGAAGATGAAGATGATCCTGGAATATATGATTTGAGTAAGGTAGATGAAACAAAAATGTCAAAAAATGATTTGGCAATCGTTGATTTTTTACGAGAACTTGATAATGCCGTTAGAGCAAGGATGTTCCACAAATTAGATGAAACTCCTGAAAATATTAAGGAACTTGACGATAATCATCAAAAGTGGTTAATTGAGAGATTGCATGAAGACGAGAAATGGGAAGTTTTAATAAAGTTACGAGATTATGATAGTACTCTACCAGGATTGAAATCATGAAAATATAAAGCCACCGGTTTATCCGGTGGCCTTTTTTTATATAGGAATTTTAATTTTTTTATAATTCATCAACTGTACTTACTTTGAAATTCTTTACTTTCCTGAAAACCCTAGCACCATAATTGATCAAATACACAACAGAGCAATTCACATCATTTGAATTGTATTTATCTTTTCATGAAAGAAGAAAAAACTCACAATTACTGCTCATATTATTGCTAACTGTGTAATCGATATTACTGTAGATATATTTCAACCATTTTTGAGTGCAAGAATGTACATTGTACTACCAAGTCCTCATCCTAATAGATATAGCGCTCACATTTTCCAATCACTTTGAACTATCCATGATCAGTAGAATAGTTTTGATAGTATGAGAAACACAGGAAGTGCTACTATACTATACCAAGATAGCACTGAGAATGGATTGCTTGATGAAACAAGTCTGGGTGTGAGTAACCACATGATTTGTCCAGCAAGTGAGAAGAGGGCGAAGATGATTCGGGTCATGGGGGTAGTGAATAGTAAATAGTGAATAGTGAATAGTGAATAGTAAATAGTAAATAGTGAATAGTGAATAGTTTATATTAATTCTTTATCTAGTCCCTAATCCCAAGTCCCTAGTCCCTAGAGAAAGTTTTACTTTCTCTCCTTATATTCCAACACTTTTTCTGCAATAAACATATTCGCATCTACAGTAATTTGTTCTTTTGTTTTATTTACACGAACCGATACTGTATTTTCAGCAACTTCTTTTTCTCATACGATGAGAATATATGGGATTTTATCTAATTCAGCATTGCGGATTTTTTTTGAGAAACTATCTGATGCGTCATCGATTTTTACTCTGAGTCATTGAGCATGTGCTTGAGCTCTGATTTTTTCAGCGTATTCATGTGCAAAGTCGGCAACTGGAATAATTACTAATTGTTGCGGAGCTAGCCAAAGTGGGAACATACCCGCATAGTGTTCAATCAAGAATCCTACAAATCTTTCATGTGTACTAAGTGGTGCACGATGAATACATAGTGGAGTTTTTTCTTGTCAATCTTTATCAATAAATTTGAGGTTGAATCTCTCTGGTACGGCGAAATCTAGTTGGTTAGTCGCGAGTGCGAACTCGCGTCCAATCGCAGATTGGATAAGGACATCAATCTTTGGTCAATAAAATGCAGCTTCGTTTTCAGCTTCAAAGAATGGAACTCACGATTTTTCCAAAACTTTTCTTACTTGTTCTTCTGTTTTAATCCACAATGATTCATTGTCTACATATTTTTTTCCAAGCCCTTCTTTGCTATGTTTAGAAAGTCTCATTGAAAACTTTTCGATGCCAAATAATTTGAAATAGTAGATATACATATCAATAACTTTAACAAATTCTTCTTCAAATTGTTCTTCGCTGCAGTAGATATGCGCATCGTTCATACATAGTGAACGAACTCTCATTAACCCAAATAAAGAACCTGAATCTTCGTATCTATAACAGTGTCAGTACTCAGCATATCTTGCTGGTAAATCACGATATGATTTTGGGAAAGCACCAAATATTTTGTGGTGATGTGGACAGTTCATAGCTTTGAGATAATATTTTTCACCATCCATTTCCATAGGTGGGAACATATCTTCTTCGTAGTATGGTAAGTGTCATGATCTGAGATAGAGTTTATCTTTTGCAATATGTGGTGAACGAACTCTTTGATATCAGTATTCTTCTTCTTTTTCTTTTGCGAGTTTTTCAATTTCCTCTACCATGATTGCTCAGTTTGGAAGCCAAAGAGGCAACCCTGGTCCAACTTCATCATCAAATGCAAATAGTTGCATACGTTGACCTATTAATCTATGGTCACGTTTTTTAGCTTCTTCAATCATTTCAAGATGAGCCTTGAGCGCGTCTTTTGATTCAAATGCAAGTCAGTAGATACGAGTCATTACTGGATTATCTTCTTTTGCTTGCCAGTATGCACCTGCAATCTTATCAAGAGCAAATGATCAATCTGCAATTTCTTTTGTCATTTCAACATGTGGTCATTCGCACAAATCTGAAAATGTGATGAATGCAGTTGGATCAATTCATCATTGTGAAATTATATATAGCGAGAGATTTTGATATATTTCTTTGTATTCGGGCCTAGTATGAGCCAAAAGCTTTTCTGCTGCTGCGTTTGGAATAGTGTTGAAATAGAATGTATAACTAGCTTCCCCAGCTGCTGCGAATTTTTCTACAAGTTCTTTTTTGAATCTTGAAGAGTTTGATTTTCATTCTATTAGCGAAAGAATATGGAGTGCTTCGTCTTTTCACTTTGCTGTATAAAGAATAAATGTTTGATTGTGTTTTACGATTCCTTGCATAGTTTTAGTGAGTTCTTTGAGATTATCTTCACCAAATTCTACTCATTCAGAAAAGAGCATATCGTAGTAAAACCCATTTTCTACAGCAGGTCATGTACCAAGTGCGACATGTGGATCTATTGTTTGTTGTACAGCTTGTGCGAGTACATGAGCTAGTGAGTGACGAGGTTTGAGAATTTCGAGTTCCATAGGATTGATAGGTGATAGAGAGACCGGTCTCTCAGGATAAAAAAAGGCTCTGATCAAGCTACTTTTTGAATCTGCTTGAGCAGTATAAAAGTAACGAAGTGAAGACCTTTGATAGATTATAGGCAAGAATAGCTTTTTTTATTTCCTATAATCTAAAAGATTTTATTTTGTCAATTGACAAAGTTAGGGATTTGGTTCTAAAGAGACCGGTCTCTTGTCTGTTAACCGGTTAACTCTATAAAAAAACCTCCCACCAGATTGGCAAGAGGCTTTC
Source organism: bacterium (assembly GCA_043729885.1). Lineage (GTDB taxonomy): Bacteria > Patescibacteriota > Gracilibacteria > Absconditabacterales > Absconditicoccaceae > JBDHUW01. The sequence continues at coordinate 35,701 of JAYTKZ010000018.1, read as the reverse complement.
GAACTATCCGAAATTCTACCAAACTATTGGGTTATGAAGATAATAGTAGTAAAGGTAGGCTGTCGGAGCATTGGTTGGATAGCTTTTATGATAAATATTGGCTTGAATATACTATTTCTACCTATGAAAGCAAGTTTATTTTCTTTCACTTGATATAATTACATTGAATCGTGGTTCATAATTTTTTTGTGTAATATTTGTCAAAATACTTACAGTACTGGTTCAAGTTCATCCAATCCAATTTCATTGAACTCATTCTAAAAGTGTTCATAGTCATCGCACTCCATTTGCTGCACAATTACTAGTGTCTCATTGTTTATATGGTGACCATCGATTTCCAGAATTCCTATCTCCGCGTTCATTTTCCCATTCCATAAGCGCTCCTATTTGCACTATACTTTTCATGCTATATGTTTTGAGTGGTCATATTGCTTCACAATCTTTACATGTATAATATTGATAGTCTCATGAAGTATATCAAGGCGCTCCACTACAATATATTTTATTTTGTGGATCTTTTGGCACAATTCATACATTACTTTGTGATAACTCTTTTAATGATTCTGGGAATTCTCCATTTCTTGTATCAAAAACTTTAACTTGTTGTGTAATTGTTTTAATATCAGTGATTCTTTGTGTATTTCTTTTATATGCACTAATACGAATGAAAATAGGAATAATAGCAGCAAAAAGTATTCAAAGAACAATAACCAAAACTGAATACTCAGCGATTGAGTATCATCTTTTTGGATTATAATTTATATTTGAGTGATTCATATCGATGTATATAATGATATAGAAATCTCATACAAGGTTATTTTTCATGATACATGAATGTCCTTGAAATGAAGTAAAACAAAACTATAAGAGAGTATTCATATCTTATCTTACTTCAAATGACAGCTGTTACTCAAGAAACAATGTGAATCGGATGTAACTCAGATCAACTTAGAAATTGACAATGTACATTTAATGCAAATACCGCACTTGGTATTAAACAAAACCAACCTGATGTAAGTGTTGATGCTTTTGCTGAAGATATAATCTTATCGTCAACATTTTTTATTGGTACAGTAGTAGCAGTCTGATTGATGTATTCTGGGCGAATATATATTACTGCAAAAGATGATGCAGCTGCAGCAAAGTGAAAGAATGGTATTAAGTGGTCATTTATTTGAGTGTTGTTAGTAATTGGTTCATACACGATAATTAGATTGGTGCAATATATAGCGAGGGGATAACTGTCCCTAATCCCTAGTCCCTAGTCCCTGCCTTGTAGAATAGTAAATCACAATTTACCCACCTTCTTGGATATCAAAACATGTTACTACATATCTCCACAGATAGAATTATTTTTATTAACTGAGGTGAGAGAATAATTTTGCCGTATGGTGAGTTGGAAAAGAATTTACCTGAATTTCTCTATGAGCATTTACCTGCTAAAGCAGGTATCGACCAAGGGTCGAGGATTACTGTCGTCAACGGGCCAGGTTCATTTACGAACTTACGCATAGCAACATTAGCGCTCAATACATATAATATGCTTAATAATTTTTGTTTGGATTTTGTGAGTGTAGGGAAGATTGATTGGTATAATAAATTATATAATGACAAAATGATAAAATGACGAAATGATGGTACTGTTAAGAGGTATTGTGTGATGTATATTGGGCAGAAGAAGAATTTTTGGGTAGCTGACTTAGAGCGCTTTGCGCAGGGACTAGGGACTAGGGAAAAGGGACTAGGAAATACTGATGGGATTATAAAATTACATGTCGATGATTTGAAAGAATATGTGGAGAAATTATGAGATGATTGGTTTGTGGATGAGATGGTAGCTGAAGGGAAAGAGATGATGGATAGTGTATTTGGGGAAGGGGGATACTATATATATAGCTTTACAGAAAATGACAAAATGACGGAATGACAAAATGATGTGGTGAAATTATTGGAGCCTAATTATATGATAGAGGCAAATATAGAGAGCTAAGACTCTAGGGATTAGGGTGGAATCTTTAAATCATATAGAGACCTCTCGACTTCGCTCGAGGTGACATAGATTAGTAAGTATTTATTTTTGTATGATTATTATTAATGGTGAGGATACCAGAGTGAGCGAAGTGCGCGCGGAAAGGGAAGTTATTTTCTGCACGAGAGTGGGAACAAGAACAATTTGATGGATCTGTAAAGATTTTTGAGTGAGTTAAAAGATTTGATAGTATTCAATGAATTATGATTGAATGAGATGCTATTGTACTGCCATATGAAATTCAACCAGCTCGCACTGAATGGAATTATGGCTTGTGGGGCTGAATGTTGGAAGAATGAGAAGTTCCTGATGAAGCTATGGCAAGAGAATTTTTGGAAGAAACAGGTATGATATGAGATATAACTTTCTGGAAAACATTATCGAAAACATGATATGTATCTCGAGATGAACATTTTTATATTATTAGAAATACAAAAAAAGTTCAAGCACCAACTCCAGATGCTTGATGAGAAAAAATAGAAATAAAAAAAATGTCGTTTGATGAGTTTGTTGCCATATTAATAGCTCCATGATTTAGAAATAGTACTTTTGCAAACGCTATGATTAGAGAGTACATATTGCCTGGGAAACAAGAGGAATTTAAGAAAGTTTTGTTTGGTAATTAATTTTTAATGGAAAATAAATCACCTCGATTATCAACTCCATGAGTGGATAGTGTATATCCTACTTTACTATGAAACATCAACGCTGATGTTGCTGTAGTTGGTGCATGAATTGCTGGATGTATGACGACTTATTTTCTTTTACACAATACTTCTAGAAATGTAGTTTTACTTGATGGGAATAGAATTGCTCGTGGTGCAACATGAAATAATGCTTGACAGATTGATGTATTTTTTGAAACACCCGTGAAAGAACTTATTGCTACGTATTGAGTTGATATGACAAAGAATTGATATCAAGCTATGTTTGATGCATGGGTTCATTTAGAGGAAATTATAACAACAATGCAACGACAATGACAGTATTCTAAATATATCTGATATAATGCTTATTCTACTAAAGAACAACTCTTGGATGTGTGTGAACAGTTGTATTTGTTTGATACACTTTGATTGGAAATTAATGAATTATTTGTCCGTCAAGATCTACTATCAATTGATGATATACCTTTACAGTATAGAGAATATATTAACTGGATTTCTCTTGAAGAATGAGAAAAACTGATAGGATCTAAAACACTATCTTGGTTGTTTTTTGAGGCTACACATTATGCTACTATTAATAGTGCAACGTTGTGTCATGCAATAATAACTCACTTGCTTGCTCATTATCCCGATAGATTTTCAATCTATGAACAGTCACCTATCGATCATATCACAAGTGGTGGTAGTCTATTATTAAAAACTACTTCTGGTCATATAATTCATACTAATGATGTAGTGCTTTGTACGAATGCCTATCACTCATATACAATTAATACTCAACCAGACATTCTTCATGTAGACTCAATCAAATGATATATGGCTTGATACTATGTACCTAATGCAAAAGTTCCAATTACTATTTGATATCAACCACCTACAAACTCCTATACTGATTGATACTATTATCATTCTGTGAGACACTTTTTTGATCTCGACCATATTGAACACACTCTAGTAACTATATGATGACCTGATGTTGAAACATCTAGTAGTGAATATCCAATTACATATAAGGCAGACTTAGATAATCATATTAAGAAATTTTACGCAAAGCAGATAGATTGAAAATATTATCGATGATGAGATATGTGATATACTGATACTGGTTTACGCAAAATATGACCACATAAAGAACACCTTCATATTCGATATAATATATGATGTAATGGTGTAGGTATATTGTGATCTATTCATGGATGACGAAAGATTGCAGAGTATTTTCTAGGATGAATATCGGAAACAAGTATTTTTGATATATAAAAAATCCCCTATATGAGGATTTTTTAATTAATGATTTTTTAGTAGATTTTCTATGCAGCTAATTTCTTATATAGGTGTGTATATGCAATTTTAATTGTTGGAATTGCTCGTAGTAGTCCTATTCATAGCGCTAGTACTCATAAAATCATTACTCATAGAGATAGAAATCATACTCATAGAAGTTGTCGTTCGTGTCACTTTGTTTTGTCCCAACTAGCGCGAAGTGATTCTTTTATTGTTGATTTTTTATCAACTAAAAAGAATTCCCAAAATGATAATCTAATTCCGAAATAAATTCATAGTATAATAAATATTAATACACCTAAAACACCGATAATTCTAACTACTCAATATCCCCATATCCATGGTATAGTAAAAACTCATGCTCATCACATAACAATAAGTACATATAATATATATCCCCATATCCATTTCCCAATTGTTCGTCGTTTTGCTCTAGTGTCTAGTTTGAAATAATTGAAATTTACTGATTTTGATGCATTAACATCTAGATAGATTTGCAAACTTACCACTGTTAATATTGCAGATACAAGTACTCATAATAAATCTGATAAAAATGACATAAAATTTACAATTTCCACTCCATTCGCATCTTTTCCAGGTGCAAAACTACTAGCTAATCAACTTGCTGCTATCCCAATAAGGAAAAGTAGTAAAAACTGTCGCACATATTTTTTTGCATGAGCTCGACCAAATGGAAGCGCTTCGTGCCTAAATGATTGATAGAGATTTGTGATATGGTTCATGATAGATAAAGATTAATAAATATAAATTGTATAGACAATTGTTTTTTGAATGCAAATGCATATATATGCAGGGACTAGGAACTAGGAATTAGGGACTAGTGAAATTTTAATCTTTGAATTTTTTCATTCCAATGTCATTAGAACTTGCGAATTTGTTGTTTCCAGATGTAACTCAAACTATTGAGGATGTTAAAAAGCAGTATCCTGATCGTCCATCTGGGCATAAGGTGACTCGTTTTGCGCCAAGTCCTACGGGATTTTTGCATATTGGATGAATTTATACAGCGTATATTGCTGAAAAATTTGTACATCAATGAGGACAAAATGGTGTTATTATACTTCGTATAGAAGATACTGATCAAAAACGTGAATCTGTTGGTGCAGTTGATTTGATTATTAACTGACTTAAAATTTTTGATATATCATTTAATGAATGACCTTTGGGAGAAAATAATAGTGATGTATGAAATTACTGACCATATATACAATCACAACGTAAAGATTTATATCATGCGTTTGTAAAACACGCTGTCGCACAATGATTTGCATATCCATGTTGGATGTCAGAAGATGAGATTGAAGCAGTAAGAAATATGCAACAATCTGCTAAGAAAATTCCTGGGATTTATGGGCAGTATTCAAAGCGACGCGAAGCAAGCTTTGACGCGCAGCGTGAAATGATTGATACTGGTGCTCCATTTGTAATCAGATTTAAATCGACTGCACAACTAGGGGATAAAGTTGTAATTTCAGATATTATTAAAGCCCCAGTAACGACACAAGATAATATGATTGATATGGTATTGTTGAAGTCGACTGATGGTTTACCTACTTATCATATGGCGCATTTGGTAGATGATTATTTAATGGGTACAACACATGTAATTCGTGCTGATGAATGGTTCCCATCTATGCCTTTCCATACACAATTATTCAAGAATTTTGGATTTGCAGTACCGCAGTATGCACATATTTCGCCATTGTTAAAATTAGATCCAGAAACAAACAATAAAAGAAAATTATCAAAAAGAAAAGATCCAGAAGCTGATATTCAATATTTTTTCAACCAATGAATACCGACAGAAGCAATTCTAGAATTTTTGACGAATATTGTTGATCCATTTTTTGAAGAACGACAAAAGAAAAATATAGACAAGACTTATAAAGATTATGAATTTGATATTTCACATATGAATCCAGCCGGCGCATTGTTGGATATGACAAAACTTGAGTTTGTAAGTAAGGAGTGGTTAGCAAGATTAGGGAAGGATGAGTTTGTCCAGAAAGCGTTGGAGTGGGCAGAGAAATACTATCAATGAGAGAATGACAAAATGATTGGATGACAGTATTTAGTTGAACTTATGAAGAAGTTTCCAGAGTATACTTTCAACGTTTTGAATATAGAGCGTTTGACTGAGGCAGACCCTAAAAGATATCGTATGTTTGCTGATGTAGTTGATCAACTCCCAAATTTTTATGATGAAGTACGAGAAATTGCACATACCACAGCCGCATCATTGCCAGAAGCTTGTACACCTGAGCGTATGCAACCGTTTGTAGCTGAATATGAAGAGAAATTAGATTTAACTATGTCAAAAGAAGATTGGTTTGCTCAATTGAAAGAGATTTGAGCTAGTCATGGGTTTGCCACATCAAATGCTGACTTCAAAGCAGGATGATTTGTAGGTAAAATTGGTGATATTGCGATGTTTTTGCGTATTAAACTGCTTTGTTCTTCGACAACACCAGATTTGTATGAATCTATGAAGGTGATGGGGAAAGAGAGGGTGGTGAATAGATTGAAAAGTTAAAAGAGTATAAACCTCAGATCGAGGCCGGGGTGACACATTTTCTATAAATTTGACAGTTTTTAAAAAGATCCCTCGACTTCGCTCGGGATGACAAAAAGGTTGCTCGGGATGACATAATGTATAGGATTTTACGAGATTCTTCCCCTTCATTACATTCAGTGTCAGAATGACGACATAAAACCCATGTTTTTTTGCATTTTTTATGATTCTCCATATACTCTATATAGTATTTATATCTAGGTACTACTATGAAGTATATACTTTGATTGATAGTTACAGTGTTGGGAGTAGCAAATATGGCTTGAGCTACTAATGTTTTGGATCGTCTTACACAAGATGATCAAGATGTTGTAGTAACAAATGATATTGTAGATCCATTGAGAAATGGTGCTAATAACCCAGGTAGTAGAGTAAGTGGATTATATTATCAATGAAATATATCAACATTTTTCCAAGCTCAAAATCAAACACTAAGATTTATTCAAAATATAGTAAATTGGGCGTTAATGTTTATAGCGGTAGTTGCTTTGGTATATTTGATATATCATGGATTTTTGATGATTACGGCAGCATGAGATGAGGCGCAATTTAAGAAATGAGCAAAAGCATTAAGATCTGCAGTTATTGCAATAGTGTGAATTGCATTGAGTGCAATTATAGTGAATTTCATCTTTTATATCGTAGGAAGATTTATCTAATGCATTACCACAAAATAGCAAAACATTGGATAGCGATTGGGTTTTCATTGATTATTAATGCAGGCTTGATGTTTCAAGCTCAAGCATGATGAATCTATGATGCAAGTTTCCCATATACTGACGGGAATTATACTCAATGAGCTACAACTGATATAGGACAAGTATTGAAACAAGCAAATCAGGGATGAAGTATATTAGAAAATTTTCTAGATTTGTTTGGAATCAACTATGCATGACCTGAAAAAGCAATTTCATATGTCCAAGTATTGATTAACTACATACTAGCATTATTGTGATTTATTGCGATATTGCTGATTATATACTCGTTCTATATGATTTTCTTTGGGAAATCTGATGACGCTATTGCAAAAGCAAGAAAAACGGTTATATGAGCATCTATAGCAATTGTAGTAATAGCTGCAAGTGCGTATATAGTGAATCTATTATTTTATCTTTATAGTAGAGGTGTATAATGGGATTTACATTATTGTCGTTTGAAAAAAACAAAATCAAAAAATCAAAACCTGAGCAAATGTTTTCAACAGAAAATATGTTGCCAATTTCTGAAATTAGAGGTGATGCATTGATTTTGAAAGATGGTTGATTGAGAGCAATTTTGAAAATAGATTGAGTAAACCTAGATTTAAAAGATGGAGAAGAACAACAAATTATTCTAGAACGTTATAAAAGATTTCTAAATGGATTAGATTTCCCGATTCAAATATTGGTTCGTAATACATATTTGGATTTGACTCCATATATTACTTATATGCAAAAAAATGTAAGCACTATAGATAATGAAGCACTAAAAGATCAATGAAGAAACTATATATCATTTTTGGAACAAATTAATATTGCCCAATGATTACTGTTTGTAAAAGAGTTTTATGTAATTGTACCTTTGTATGATTCAAGTTGAAAAAGTGAGGAAAATCAAATGAAAATGTGATGGTTGGATAAGTTAATGAAAGCACTCCAATCAAAAGACTCAGCTGAATCGATTGTCGCTCGTTATCGTGGTTTCTTGAAGATAAAAAGTCAATTGGATACTAGATGTGCGTTGATTACTGATGGGTTGGGTGGTATTGGAATGCATGTAGAAAGACTAGGAACAGCAGATGTAATTTCACTTTTGTTTCAAGTATATAATCCATCTTTGCATAAATCACAAAGTGTAATGAACTAATTTTATGATATTTTATGAGTATATATGTGAAAGTGGTTGCGTAGAAGTGGGAGGGTGTTAGCATGATGAGTCGCATTAACTATTGCGTGATATATTTTTTCACCTAAAATACAATGGGCAACTCACAAAACAAAGAATCGTTTGATTGCAAACTTAGACTTAAAAGAAAAACTTAAGAGTGATACTCTTTATGGTACTCAAGATTCAGAAACAAATACTATATTAAATCTCTTATCTGGATTTGCTGATAAATGAGAATTGAATGCATTATTACGTAAATATTGATATGATAGTGTAGTTAATATAGATGCACTTATAAAATTAGATCCTGCTATGTATAAAGCAGTATTTCAAATTCACCAAGCAAATGGTAATCCAGAAGTTACACTTTCTCAAGCTGCACAAAATATGATTACTTGAAAAGAAGAGTTTGATAGAGCTGCTTTTAGTTGATGGGGAAATAGAATAGACCTACTTAAGCTAGATTCTCTCAAGATTAACTTTGTTAATATCCCACAATGATATTTAGAGGATGTATATAATAATGATGATGTCTCATTACCGAAATCTACAAATAGAGACCGACAAAGATATCTCATTAATAAATTCCTTGCAGAGATGGCTCATTCATATGTGAGAAAAAAAGATGGACCTATTAGAAATTGAATTGATGCATTTATAGATCTCGCTAAGCATTGATTTAATCATGATACATTATATTATATACCATGAACATATGAATATAATGCTCATAGTGTTATTCAAGTGGAATTAGTAAAACAATTTATTGAGATATATAAGAAATATTCAGACATTGAGAATCCTGATGTACAATACCAGATATGATTATTTTATAATTGATATTTTGATCAATATAAAGATTTATCTGAAGCCGAAAAATGGCTACAAAAAGCAGCTAAATCAAAAAATAAAGAAGCACATTATATTTTAGGGAAAAGATATTTAAAAGAGTATAATGGATATAATTCAAAAGATACACTCAAAGCTCGTATTAGTGAGGTAGACTCAGCTACGACAGATATTATGGAAAAGATTATGTCTGATAAAGATAATGCGCTTCACAATACATTGTTTCATTTTTGACAATCTGCTCGCTCTTGATCAATACATGCTTATTTAAAAATTATAGAAATTTGTAAAGCATCAAATTTACTAGATAGTAGAAAAATTGGAATTGCTCATGCATTAGAATTAGTCCGTAAACGAAACGAGTTATTAAAAAAGAACACTATTGCTTTCTATAATAGTCCAAAATGAAAATTAACAAAACTAGATTTAGCTAGTGTCTATATGGATTTATCATTACTTTATGAGGCTGATTGACAGCAAGAGAAGACTATAGAATGGAAAAATAAAGCTACTACATCTGGAGTCGGCTCTATAATACAACCTGGTCCTTAATTAGAAAATTCATTGTTGCCCAGATACTCATTTTTCTTCTTCTATAATTTGTCAATATTTTAATAAATCATTGTCATCAAAAGTTATCTCTTCTCATTCATCATGAAGTTTTTTGTATTTAAGCAGATAGAGGAAGATTAAATGTGTCATTTTAACATCATTTCTACAATATTTCTTTACTACTTCGAGAAGTTTTTTATCTCATGTAAGTTGATATTCTTTGAGTATTTTTGATCACTCAGCTCATGAATCAAGCGTTTTCTTTAGTCATATAAGTGCTTCTCATAGCTTATTTAAACTGATTTTTCTTCAAAGGTGTTGTCGAACAAAATAGAATATGTCTATACTTTTATTATTTAGTATTGCTAATTTCTCTTCTGTGAATTCTGTATTATAAAGTATAACTGGGTTATCAAATCATATTTGATTAAAACCAACAATTCGTCAATCAAAATCTAATAGATGTTCAATGAACTTTTCAGCACTTTTCTCTTCTATTAGTTTATATCCTCCTGTTGTAGAATCTAATACATATCATAGAACAAATTTCTGATTTTTGAGATCATTTGTTGTCCAAGTGGTTTCGATATCATACACTAAATATGGCTTATCCATAAATGTTTTTCGTTCACCATCTTCAAACTCTTTTTCGAGAGTGTCTTTGATGCTTTGATTATCTTTCATTATTTTTTGTACTTTTTTATCTCATTTGAGGAGATTGTGTAATTGCATAAGTTCTGCTGGTCAGACAGGAAGTTCTATTTTTTCAACCTCATCAGTAAAAATATAATCATCTTCTCATTTTTTAGATATTCTAAAATATCAGTTTCATTCTCTGATATAGTAAACATCATTTCAATCTTTAGTAACTGTTCTTAGAAGTTCTTTGAGTAGTTGACACCTTTCAGTCTTCATAACTGTTTGAAGACGCTGAAAAAGTCCAGATTGGATTCAGAGTAGTTGTTCTAGGGTAAGACGTTTATACATAGTGTAGTAGCAAGTAGATGTTGTTAGGAGTGAGTGTAGTGATTATTTTTAGTTTTTCAATAAGGGAAGTATATTATCGTATTAATACATACTATATCATTTTTACTATATATTGGTTGAATAAAAATCTTCATTATTAAATTATTGCACATATATTTTTTTTATAAAATATTATCGATATACTAGTATGACTTTGCTACTTTTAATATAATATTTACTAGAATGAGGAATAATACTAGAAAACATACTTTCATTACTCTATTAGCTATTGTAGCTGTAGTTTTTCCATTACTATCACATGCTTTGGTTATGTTTGTATGAACAACTCCTTACTGATGAGTTGAATGAAATAATAGCTCTACTTTTAAAGCTATTACACCAGATGGAAAGTATGTAGTATTTACTAGTCACTCAAATAACCTAATTAGTGGTGATACCAACTGAAATATGGATCTTTTTGTAAAAGATGCTTTTGTATGAACAACAAAACTGGTAAACTTATGAAGCGATGGACAACAATGACAATGAAATGAACAATATGGAGCGACAAGCATTACGCCTGATGGAAGATATATAGTATTTATTACTAATGAATCGCTAGTAGAGGGTGATAATTGATGAGCCGATGTGTATCTGAGAGATATGGTAGCATGAATTACAACAAAAATAAATATTAAAGTAGTCACAGAAATATCAGAAGTATTAGAAGCTCAATGTGATTCATGTGATACAAGTTTCATAAATACTAACTATCTAAAAATAAGCAATGACGGGAGATATATTTTCTTTCAAAGTCTTGCAAGTAATTTAGTAGAAAGTGATAAAAACTGAGTAGAAGATATTTTTATGAGAGATACAATAGCATGAACTACTATAAGAATTAATTTACCAGAAACATATTGATGAATAAGAGAAATTACAGAATCATCAATCTTATGATCACTTATTACTATAACTCCAGATGGTAGATATGTACTGTTTTCTAGTCCAGATGAAAATCTTATTTTATGAGATACAAACTGAGTAGAAGATATTTTTATGAGAGATACAATAGCATGAACTACTACAAGAATTAACCTTTGAAACGAGGAAGAACAATCAAACGATACTACACAACTAGATAAAGTATATATTTCATCGAATTGAAGATATATTTTCTTTGCAAGTAGTGCAAATAACCTTGTGTTTGATGATAACAACGGTGTACAAGATATTTTTATGAGAGATATAGTAGCATGAACAACAATAAGAGTAAGTATAGATGATAGTGGTAATCAGTGAACTTTTGAATCTCGTTTCCCTATAGAGTGAAATGCTATCTCTTCAGATGGGAATTATGTGATATTTACTAATAGTTCTTTGAGTAGTTTAGATACTAATTGATGAGAACAGGATGTATATCTTAGAGATATAACGAATTGAACAACTACAATAATTAGTACTAATAAAAACAATACTCAAGCAGAACAAGATATTGGACTCTATGGTATGTCATTAGATGGAAAATATATCCTAATGGGAACACCAAATGACGATTTTATAACAAACAAAAATGATATTAATGGTATTATTGATTATTTTGTTAAAAATACTGATCTGCAATCATTAGATAGAATTACTATAGGGTATAATAATTCTGATTTTACTATTTGATTCTGATCAAATAAAGCATACCCTCGCTTATCAGATAACTGAGAGTATGTCATATATAATAGTCCAGTTACTAATATTGTAGAAAATGATACAAATTGAGTTACAGATGTATTTATAAGAGATGTACTAGCAAAATGATCTTTTAGAGCTAGTGTTGGTAACTTTGACTGAATATTATCACATGATGCACATATACTTACAACAACTCCAGATGGGAACTATGTTCTTTTTGGTAGTGCTGAAGATAATATTGTACCAAATGATACTAACTGAAAATATGATATTTTTTGGAAAAATATGGTAACAGGAAAAATGCAATGAGTAAATAGATGATATCAAGGTAATATGTTGGGATGAGGAGAATATTTTAATAAACCAACTGATCTACAAATAACGCCAGATGGAAGATATGTAGTATTTAGTAATGATGCGGCTTATTTTGAGAATGATACAAACTGAGTTGTAGATGTCTTTGTAAAGGATATGGTTACATGAAAACTTACTAGAGTAAATACCAATGAAATTGGTGAAGAGAGTAATGGGAATACAAATCTTACTGCTGTTCCTAGTAAAAGTATATCAGATGATGGAAGATATATAGCATTTATTAGTGATGCAAGTGATTTGGTAGACGGTGACACAAATTGACTTAATGATCTTTTTGTAAAAGATATCTTTTCAGGTAGTGTGTTGAGAGTTAATACAGATGAATCCAATACTGAAATAACAAATGGTCAAATTCAAACAGATAATTATACAATATCATCAGATGGAAGATATGTGTTTTTTGTAAGTTCATCTGATCAACTTATTCCAAATGATAGTAACTGAATTGAAGATTTATTTAGAAAAGATCTTCAATCATGAGATATAGTAAGAGTAAATACAAGTACAACTAACGAAGAAGCAATTAGCAATTTTACTATTTTCTCGGTTACGCCTGATGGAAGGTATGTAACATTTGTATCGGATGCTAGTAATTTAGTAGAAAAAGACACAAATTGAAGTTCAGATATCTTCCTAAAAGATCTTTCTACATGAATTCTTACTGTGATAAGTGTATCATATGATGGAAGTAATGATAATTTGGGTAATGGTTCTGTAACATCAGAGCGCACTATATGATTAACTCCAGATGGAAGATATGTTATATTTGTATCAGATGCTAGTAATTTAGTAGAAGGTGATACAAATGGTAGTTCTGACTTATTTGTAAGAGACAATGTCTTGTGACTAACTACAAGAGTGAATATAAGTAGTGGATGAATAGAATCATCTAACCCATACTTTGTTTCTGTTACGCCTGATGGAAGATATATAGCATTTTACGATTTTATAGATGGTATTGTCCCACAAGATAATAATTGACTCGTTGATCTTTTTGTAAGAGATACAATAGCATGAATTACCTATATTGCTAGTACAACATCTTTTGGAGAGCCAGTATGAATAATCCCATCGAATGAGAAGAAAGATTGACCTAATGACACTATTTTTTTATCTACTGATGGATTAACTGTATTATTTAACTCGAGATCTGCACTATTTTCTTGAGGTGATTTAGTAAAAGCTATAAAAAATATCTATAAAAATATAGTATCTCCAACACCAATAATTTCTTCTCCTACCGAATGAGTATATAGTAATAGTAGTACTATAAATATAATATGAAATGGGACTAAAAATAGTACTATACAAGTAGAATTCTCAGGAAATTATTATACTGGATTTAGTGATATTGAAGGTAGTTTTGCATTATCTATCTATGATATACCAGACTGATTTCACACTCTTTCTATTAGACAATTATCAGTATGATCGAATCAACTGAGTTCTGCGGTAGTAGTTAATGTTACTATAGATACAAAGACACCAACTTCTCCTACAATTCTCCTTCCTGTTCAATGATCAACACTTACTAACCAATCATCATTGTATATATGATGAACATGAGATGTATGATTAACGGTATATGCACAAGTATCTGGCTTTATTATTTCTACTCTTGTAGATGGATTATGAAATTGGTTAGCGTGACCATTTGTATGATTACAAAATGGTTGATATAGTGCTATTGCAAAACAAACAGATCTCGCTGGTAATAATAGTATCCGATCTTTATGAAAAAGCTTTGCACTCGAAAGACAATGAAATACTATTACAAGAGTAAGTATAGGTACCACTTGATCTCAAGGTAATGATTCATCACAAGAACCTTCAATAGATGCTGGCGGAAGATATATTGTATTTTCATCTCTTGCACGTAATTTAGTTTCATGAGATACAAATTATGCTAGCGATATTTTTATGAGAGATACAGTAGCATGAACTACTATCAGAATTAGTACTTCATCAACATGAGTACAGTGAAATGGTTCATCATCTAATCCTAAAATATCACAAGATGGGAGATATATTACTTTTCAATCTTTTGCAAACAACCTAGTTCCATGAGATACAAACTGATTACAAGATATATTCCTAAAAGATAATTTACTTTGATTAATAACAAGAGTAAATTTATCATCAACATGAGTACAATGAAATAGTCAATCATCGAACCCTATTATCACGCCAGATGGAAAGTATATTATATTTTCATCGTATGCAAGTAATTTAGTTACATGAGATACAAATAATCGTCAAGATCTCTTTTGGAGAGATGTTTCTGCATGAAATACCCGTATTGTTACTACAACACAACAATGAACTCCTGGGAATAATTCGTTCTATAATTATAAAATCTCATCTGATGGTAAGTATATTACTTTCTTGAGTTATGCAAGTAATTTCGTCACATGAGATATATCAGATACAGCTGATATTTTTGTAAAAAATATGACGACTAATGAACTGATTTTAGTAAGTACATCAATAACTGGTGGTGTAGGAAATAGTACTAGTTTTTGGCCAGATATAACACCAGATGGAAGATATGTATTATTTTCATCGTATGCAAGTAACTTAGTTACATGAGATACAAACTGAGTATACGATATTTTTGTAAGGGATATAGTTGATTGAATTACTACCAGAGTAAGCACTTCTTCTACATGAACTCAATGAAATGGCTATTCATATAATGGTAAAATTAGTTCTAATTGAAGGTATGTTGTATTCCCTAGTCAAGCTAGTAACCTAGTTTCTTGAGATATAAATGGGACTAAACGAGATCTTTTCCTTAAAGATATGCAATTATGAACACTATCTCTTCTCACGCCGTCTACAAATATGTGACAGTTAAATTATTATTATAGTCCTAATATATATATTAGTACAGATAATAGATTTATTACATTTCAGTCGACCGTATCTGATTTGGTGTCGTGAGATACAAATAATATTGGTGATACATTTGTAAAAGATACACTTTTGAACACTCTAAAAAGAGTTTCTGTAAGTACTCGATGAGAACAACAAATACTCAATACTGATATTATGCCTATAGGTGATATTACATCAGATGGCAGATATATTGTTTCTTCATCATATGCAAATAACTTAGTTACATGAGATACAAATGGGACATATGATATATTTCTTGTAGATAGTTTTTCACTTCTTGTTTTACCTGCACCTACTATTATTAGCCCTTCTAATATAGTATTAAATACTTGAATGGTCACTATTACCTGAACAGGTAATATAATGGCCACAGTCATACTAACTATCTCTTGAGTTATATATACATGACAAGTAGATTGGTTATGAAATCGAAGTATAGGACCTGTGTGACCTTTATCAGCATGATTCTATACTATTCGTGCCACGCAAAAATATTTCAGATGATATGAAAGTTCAGCAGTGAATACTTGATTTACTATCTTTTTAGGAGCCTGATTTTCTTGATGAAGTAGTAATCGTGGAGGATGAGGTAGCCCATATTTTTATAGTACATGAACTGCACTTTCATGAACAAAAATTACTGTTAAGAAACCAATCGAATGAGCTGATATTCAAATATTAAAACTAGTTGATATTTCTAAGCCAGAAAAACCATTAGTAATCATAACACAAACATATTCTCGTGAGTGAGTAATTACACCATTTCCTACAGAAATTGTTATACAACCTATTGAAATAACTACAGAGACTAGAAAAGTTAATAAAACACAATCTGTAGAAATTCAAGTAGCTACAGTAGATGTCCCATTAGATAGATCAATTGTAGGTGGATGAACAAGTATGAAAGAAGTTGTTATTATTATACCATTATCATCACTCCTTATACATACTAATACCCTTACGCAAGCGGCACAAGTATATGGATGAGTAGTTCAGAGATGAGAAACAGTAATAATACCAATCCAAGAAAACTCATTATTACAAGATAAACAAGATTGTTATACACCAGAGAAAAATGTTGCTGTAACACTATGACTAGATACAAAAAATAAAGATCAACTAATCTATCAAAGTTTATTACAAGCATATTGATTAACAAAATTTACAGATACAGATACATTTACGCCAGAGAGTGGATTAAAGAGATATGAAGCGGCAAAAATATTGGTAGAATATGCTAAGAAAGTATTATGTAGGGGTAAGGTACAGGAGTATAAAAATGAATATAAGGATATAGAAAAAGTGGATAGTACATTGAGCCCATATATCATAGAAGCATATGAGATGTGAATATTAAAATGATCAAAATGACAATTCAGACCGACGGAAGTTATCAGTAAACAGGAGTTTGTGGCAGCATTGGTAAGAATGTTTAGTAATAAGAATATGGATGTGCGTTGAGAAGGGAACAATTGGGATAGAGAGTATAGAAAAGTATTTAAGGAGATGTGATTAGATCAATGAGTAGGGAATACGATAGAAAGATATGATGTCGCAAAGATAATGTATAAGTTGTATTATAATGAGTGATATGAGTATGGAGAGAAGGGATATTATGTTCCATCAGAAAACTTCAGCGTTAAGTAGTTTATCTGTAGTATTGACAAATATTAAAAAAAGCTTGAAAGTACATAGAAAAGGGATACATTATATATAATTTATCCTATAATATACTCTCATGTCATTCAATGCTTGATCAGAAATAATGCATGATACTTCTGTTATAAAACAATTAGTAGAAGTTAATAATCTTAATGTTTATTGAAACCAAAGAGAACTTGGTACTGAAACAAGGCGTTTATTACAACAATTAAACGATGAATCTGCACAAATATTACTTTGTGATATTAGCCTAGCTAATGATTCTGATTTAGGAAAATTTGTTACGAATGCTGTAAGAGAGTAACATTGGACATATAGTAACTATTTGTATATTAAACCGTTAGATGATCTTATCAGCGGTTTTTTCTTATATAAAATCTCACTAATTTTGATATTTCAAACATAACTAATCATAGAGCTCATCATCATATTGACACTAATCGTTGAAATCTTGTTAGTGGTACTAGATCTAGATATTTCCCAATTGGTGTCATAATAACTAGTACCTGTAGTCAAATACACACAAATACTGATATGAATAAGAATCGATTTGGTGGTATTTTCCAGATAGGTTTATCGTTGTGTCTAACTGATAATACTAGTAGCAATTCAAAGAGGACTCATGATACTACTCATACAGTTCTAGCAACTTCTAATCATGCTGTTACATAGAAATAATAGAATAGTGTTATACCTACTATTGATGATAAAATTGATGCATAAAAAATATATCATCGTGATCAGTGAAGAATTCACTCTTTCATAGATCTTGGTTTTTGTAACATTACATCACTATCTCATTTATCAAATCACAATGCAATTGCCGGAGCACTATCGGTAACGAGATTTATCCAGAGTAGCTGTATAGCAGTCATAGGTACTGGAAGTCAAACCAAGAAGTTAAACATTACCCTAATCATTTCATCAAAGTTTACCGCAATCATAAATTTCACAAACTTTTTGATATTATCGTATATAATTCTTCCTTCTTTAATAGTAGATACAATGCTTGCGAAGTTATCATCCATTAGTACAATATCAGCTGCGTCTTTACTAACATCAGTTCATGATATCCCCATAGCGAATCATATGTTTGCTGCTTTGATGGCAGCTGCATCGTTGACTCAGTCTCATGTCATAATTACACTTTCTCATAGATCTTGTAATATCTGGCAGATTAACATTTTGTGACGAGGACTAACTCTAGCAAAGATATTTATTTTCATAATAAGTTCATTTTTATTGTCACTGTTTTCAAAGTCATCTCATAACATAGCATCTCATTGGATTCATACTTTGTGCGCAATAGCTTGAGCAGTTGCTATGTTGTCTCCTGTAATCATTATTACTCTGAGTCACGCTTTGTAACAGTCTTGAATAGCATTTATAACCTCTTCTCTAGGTGGGTCAATCATTCAAATCATCCCAATAAATGTATATGCAGTATCATCTTTCATTTTATACGCACATCAAAGTACTCTAATTGCTTGTTTTGATAACTCTGTATTTGTATTGTGTATTTGAATTTTATTTTTTTCTGTCAGGGCGATAGGTAGTCATCATAACAAATATGTATCACAATGATTTAGTATTGCTTCAACAGATCACTTCATATATTCAATATCTCAATGTTTTGTAATCATATATTTTTTATCACTATCGAATGGGATTTCTCAAGTTTTTTCTTGTATATTAGGTGTATAGTATTGTCAGAATTCTAGTAGTGCTATTTCGGTAGGGTCTCAGATATTTGGTAATTTTGCGTTGTTACAGTTGTAGAGTGTATCAACATATGTCTGTAATCATGGGATGTCTTGAGGAAAGATGTTTTTTCATGCATGTGAAAGTTTTTCATCATCGTATTGGTAAATAGTATCATTTATAAATATTGTTGTTACAGTCATATGATTTTGTGTAATTGTCCCAGTTTTATCAGAACATATTACAGTAGCTGTTCAGAGCGCTTCTATAGATTTTAACTTTCTTACTAACGCATTCTTTTTATACATTTTCTGTACTCATATCGCTAATGTTACTGTCATTACTGTTACAAGTCATTCTGGTATTGAACTTACAGTCAGACTAACTACGATAAAAAACATTTCATACCATGATTTTCACTGCCACCATCAGAGAGTAAAAATAACTGCTGAGAAGAAAAGAACGATAGCTCATACTTGTTCAGAGAATACGGTAAGTTTATGTTCAAGAGGTGTTTTTCAATCTTTTTCATGTCAAAGTAGATCTACTATAGCTCATATTTGTGTTTTGAGTCATGTAGCAACTACGATACCTGCACCAGTTCATTTGCTAACTGAAGTTCCACTAAATCACATATTATTCATATCAGCAATATTTATCTTTTCATCTAATACATGTTCTGCTGTTTTTTCAACAGGCATACTTTCTCAGGTCAGAATAGATTCGTCTATTTCAACTGAATGAGTTTCTATTAATCTCATATCCGCAACAAATTTATCTCCGGCACTAAAAAATATAAGATCTCAAGGTACAATATTTTTAGCTTCTACTATCATTGCTTTTCAATCTCTGATGACTTTTGCTGTTTGAGAAGATGATTTTGCTAGCTTTTCAATTGCTTTTTCTGCTTTAAACTCTTGATAAAATCATAGTATCCCGTTGATTATAATAATCCCAAAAATGATATATCAATCTATATATTCTTTGAGTAAAAAACTGAGTAGTCATGCTACAACAAGTATAATAACAATTGTATCAAAAAATTGTCCTATAATTAATTTTCGAATAGAAAATCATTTTTTCTTTGGTAAGACATTTAATCAGTATTTTTGTTGTAGTTCTGTAATTTTTGTTTGCGCTAACCCTAGCTTGAGATTTGTTTCCAAAAGCTCAGCTACGCGTTGGGTAGGGAGATGGTGCATTATGATATTACGAATGCTAAATCAATACTGGTTATATAGTCATTATTGATGAATTTGCAAATCAGATATTGATATTTGTATTTATTGCAAAACATGAGAATATAGTTAATACTAGGGTAATTTGTTTTGTTACTGATACATATGATTTTATGAAATTTTAAACATGAATTTGCAAAACTTCTTTCACCACTTGTACAATTAGATGAACAAGTAGTTTTTGATATGATTGAATTGCCTCCAAATACCCAGTTGGGTGATTTAGCATTTCCATGCTTTACACTAGCAAAGACACTCAAAAAAGCACCACAGGTACTGGCTTCTGAGATAGTTTGATCTCTTCAAGATAAACTTCCTTCACAGTTTATAAAGATTCATGCAGTAGGTCCATATGTAAATGTATTTTTGAATAGTGAAGAATATGTAAAAGCGGTACTCAATCCAATCCCTAATCCCCAGTCCCTAGTCCCTAAGGATCGTAAGATCCTTTTAGAGTATATGTCGGGGAATCCAAATAAACCTCTTCATGTAGGCCACGCGAGAAATGTATGTATTGGTGATACATTGAGGCGTAGTTTTGAAACTGCTGGATATGAAATTCAAACATCACACTATGGTGATGATAGCGGTGTGAATGTATGATATAATATAGTTGGACACTTGTATTACGGGTTGCCACTCGAAACAGATAAAAAGTTTGATCACTACTGTGGTGATATCTATTTGCAAATGAGATCAAAAGATGAAGATCCAGAATTCAAAGAAAAACTTTCAAAGACACTCCATGCGATTGAAAATAATAGCGATCCTGAAATTATGAAATTACACAAAGAGTATGTAAAAAAATGTACTATCGAACAACTCAAATCTTGTCGAAGAGTATGAGCTTCATTTAATATGATTAACTGGGAAACAGATATATTACACCTAGATCTTTTTGCTGAAGCAATCGGAATTTTGAAAGCTCGTGGTCATGTGGTATTTGCTACAGAAGGTGATGCAAAATGATGCTGGATAGTAGATTTGTCATCGTTGCCGTTGTATCAAAAAGAAGAGAAACAATACGGAATTTTAGTAAAATCAGATGGTGTAGCGACATATGTGGCGAAAGATATTGCCTTTGCTATGCGAAAATTAGGGTATCTTGAAAAGAAATTTAATTTCTATCCTTTTGTAGATCAACCAAACTGAAGCACTGTATATTCGACTACGTCGGATGAGTCTATCGCTGAAGATATCGCCTTCGGTGATTATAGTCAGGCAATCACAATTATTGATAACCGTCAAATACCAGCACAAACAGTTGTGAAAAGTTCACTTGAATTACTTTGATTATTGAATGCAGAAAAACAATATACGCCTCTTGGTTATGGTGTTGTATACTTGACCCCAAATACATTGGAGAAATGATGATTTGAGTTATCTGATGAAGAGAAAGCAATGGCAAGATTACCATTTGCATCTCGTAAATGATGGACAGTAACAATGGACGCAATGCTAGACTTACTCAAACAAAGAGCATACGAAGAAACGAAGAAAAGAAATGAAACAGTGAGTGAAGAAGTTCTCCAACAAACTGCTGAATCAATCGCAGTATCGTCGTTCCGTTTCTTTTTGACAAGAACAGATATTATGAAAGATATTACATTTGATATAGATGAAGTACTGGATATGGAAGGTGAGACTGGTGCTTATGTGTTGTATACGAACGCGAGGATAAAAGCTGTGATAGCTAAATCTAAAGAGACCGGTCTCTTGGATAGTCTAGCTTTAGAGACCGGTCTCAGTCTGTTAACACATCCATTGGAAATTCAATTAGTTAAGAAAATAGATGAGTTGTCTAGTGTAATAGATGAGGTAATTACTGGGTTAGCACCACATTTATTAAATAGATATTTAATTTCAGCATGTCAGTTGTTTAATACATATTATAATGATGTAAATGTGAGTAAATCTGAAGACGCTATAAAAAATGCAAGAGTATTCTTGTTACAACAATTTGGAAATACATTGGAGAAGGGAATGGGGTTGCTGGGGATGAAGCCGGTAGAGAGGATGTAGTGAGCGCTGTGCGCTAGGGATTAGGGAAAAGGGACTAGGGACTAGAAAAAGAGGGATTGACCCCTCTTTTTTCTATGCTTCAATTGATATAGATTCTAGTATTGGAAATTGTTCATAGAGTGGTTCTTTATTTCGTATGATATGAGTTTGTAGAGTGCGAACTGCTCGAGGAAATGATTTCCTATTCATCAACTCTTGCTCGAGAAGAATTTCTAAATAACTCTTCCATACTGCAGATTTATGTTCTCGTGATTTCTTTCGATTATCAATAGTAGCATACTGTCATGTCTTGTATTTCACAGGCAATCTTGTTTTGCTTTGAACAAATATCAAAGTTTCTAGTGCTCTATATTCTTCTTCTCCAAGAGTGTCTGGCATGAATGTGTGAGTATGTATCTGTTCTTGTAGCACACGTACCCTATGATTTCTATTATCATCATCTGTGAAAGCAAATAATATTCATTGAGTTGATTCTACCTCTTTTCTTTTTTGATTTATTATATCCCAGACTCTCTTGAATGAATTATATGAATCATAACTCTTATGAATGTATTTCTTTTCTTCTTCATCCATAGTAGAGTATAGATATACTAAAAGATCAAAACATTTTGAGGTATTTTGAAAATAATTGTAATAATCCGCATTCCATATAGCTTCTAAAGTGTCTTCAAAATCTCAACGGTATGAGTCTATATCTAATTCAGCAATAAACATGAAGATATTACGAAGCCTTTGATTGTCTTTCGTCATTCGATATCGTGGTCATTCCTTTTTGTTCAATAAAGTGCGTTCTACAAAATCTATGTCATCTTGTGATATCTGAGTAGACCAATGATAATTATCTTTGAGTATCCTATTATATAAATGTAATTTCTCCACTATCACTTTTGTTGCGCTTTCTACGTCTGCATGTTCATGTATACTCCTCATTATTCCAGTTCACTTAAAATAAACAGAATGTAAATATTCAAATACTCATACTTTATCTGTATGGTTACATAGCAATTTTTGACAAGTAGCTGTATCTAGCAGAGAGTGCTTGCACAATTCTGTTGTAAATACCTCATTATAATATCTCTCGATATCGATGATATCTTCATGAGTAAATCGACTTCCTGAAAATACTTCTTTTACTTTGTGAGAAATATGATTTCTAAGTTGTTCTGATTCAGTTCAATCATAAAAATCATTCATTTGAGCTACGATACTGTCTCAATTTCATTTGTGATCTAATTGTTCTTTTATTTTAGCTCTTTCTTGTTCAAAAGGATACATAATTTTATTTTTTTCTACTATATTTTCTATTTCATCTCGTATATCATGTATTCTTTGTTGCCAAGGCTCTTTAGTATTATCTCTAATGTCTTCAAGTGTAGGATAGGTATCTAATGCTTTATTAATTATATTACAAAGTTTTATCCATCATTTGTTATCGCTATATTTTTGTCTGATA
Organism: bacterium; assembly: GCA_043729885.1. Lineage (GTDB taxonomy): Bacteria > Patescibacteriota > Gracilibacteria > Absconditabacterales > Absconditicoccaceae > JBDHUW01. The sequence continues at coordinate 11,859 of JAYTKZ010000018.1, read as the reverse complement.
GGGGTTAGTAGTTTCTTTTTTTCTGCTTGAGGTATTATTATTTTGGCTTGAATCGTATTGTAGTCTCATATAAGTCTATTTTTTTCCTCTTCTAATTTCTCTAGCTTTTCTTTTCTATATAGATTCCAACTCCCATCTTCTCTTTTAGTATACTCTCTCAAACTTTCTGCAAAGCATTGTTGTAGGAGATCTTGGTATAATTTTTTAATAGCGTCAGCATTAGAAAAATTACCTTGAATTAACTCATGCATAGGTAATAGTCAGTTAATTTTCCCTACAAGAGGAGATGTTTCGTATTTTTTAACAGCTTCAAATTCCATATTTATATTATATTATATAGCTCTAATATGTCAATGAATTCCGACCGAGAATAGCTCGGAGACGTTTTGGGTCACAAAAACGTCATAGATTCGTATACTCAGTAGAGAGTTTTAATTTTCACCCAATTTTGAAATGAAAAATATTTTTACGACAATGATTCTAGGACTTTTTGCTATTGCAATGTTAAATGTAACAAAAGCAGTGGAAATAAGCCCTATTGATCAATTACCAGCTAATTGTATTGCATATTCAGATGGATGTAATGTATGTAGCAGAAATACAGTAAAAGATCAGCGATTATGTACACTTAGAGCTTGTCTAATAGATCAAACTCACGCTCCAGTATGTACAGCATATGCAGCTTGAAGTACATCAGGTGCTGTTGCATGTACGATGGATTATACTCCAGTATGTGGAGAGGTAGCAGTACAATGTATTCAAGCACCATGTCCACCTATCAAGGAAACATTTGGTAATCTGTGCACTTTGAAAGCTCAATGAAATGCTACATTTCTATACAATGGAGAATGTAAGGTTGAAAATCCACCAACAGCTTGTACTATGCAATATGATCCTGTATGTGCAGAAGTAACTGTACAATGTTTTGCAGCACCATGTCCTGCTATCAAGGAAACTTTTGGAAATGCTTGTATGATGAATGCTAGTCAAAATGCGAAATTTCTCTATAACGGAGAGTGTAAAATAGATGATACACCAGTTCCTACAGTGGCTTGTACAAAAGAATATAACCCAGTATGTGGAGTCACTCAAACACAAATACCTTGCGAATGAGAAGTCTGTTATCCAATTGATCAAATACAACAAACATATGGGAATATGTGTATGTTAAAAGCAGCTAATGCGCAAATTCTCTACGCAGGTGAATGTAAAAATTGATTAGAAGCAGGTGAATGATTTGTGTATGGTAAAGTATCATCAATACTTGATAAAAGTTATTTAGCTTGGGCATATACTCCAATTCAAGCATACAACTATACACAAACTATAATTGATAAAATTGATGCAAAATTACAAGTATCTCGTATGAGAAAGCGAGCGTATGATAGACATATCCAGTTGAAAAGATTTTTGCAAACATATATGATTATGATGCAAATAACTCAATAATATTTTCTTGGAGATATAAAATTCACACGGGAGGGATTAGGAAAGAAAGATATGTGTCATATCGACCGAGTGAAACGAGTGGAGAGGTCTCTTTAAAATCAACGTAATCTAGAGATATCTCCATTTATTCGTTACACTCATTCAGTCGATATGACATATTTCTTATTATAAAAAAATCGCCCCGATTTATCGGGACGACCCTGCGTAGCAGGGAAATACAATCAATGTTAGTTTATGTTGATAATTTTTTTCTAAACGCTCTTTGTAATATGGTCATTTTTAAATACCTTGCAGAGATGTCATGCGGCAAATCATCCTAATAGAGTAGAGATGATATACATCCAAAGATACATTCCACTTTCACCTCCATGTATTCGATCAACTAAAATTGGACCAGTAGCAACTGCTGTATTGAAGGCACCACCAGTCATTCTACCAATACTAACCGCAGCAACAAATACTGTTAATCAAATTGCTGCACCTCGATATTGGTTACCTTCTGCTTTTTTATATACAGCAGTTAAATATACCACCATAGCTAGCAAGAACGTAAAGATAAATTCTCATAATCATGCTTTCCACATACTAACTCAATCTAATGGCATAATAACAATTGTGTTCCCTTTGAGTGCTCGATAGAGTACTGCTCACAGTATTGCTCATACTAGTTGTGCTACTCGGTAGTTTACTGCTTCTCATACTTTGATTTTCTTTCCAACAAGGAGTGATAATGTAACAGCAGGATTTAGATGCCCTCCAGAGATTGGGCCTGTTGCATATACTAGGATTGCTAGAGCAACACCAATTGCTAGTGGATCTCCACTTAACCCAATTATGAGTACAAAAAAGAGAACTCATAATCATTCGGCGATATACTTTTTCATATACGGGAAGTAAATGATAAATAGTGTTTCTATATGCGTATTTTGTGTGAAATCAAGAGGAAGGTGTATTTTCTTTTTACTATGGAGTTTTATTGTATATTGTTTTTTATTGTCATTTCTGTATTATGATAATTCATTTATATACTTAGAATTACAACTATGAAAGATACAGTAAGAAAAATTATTTCTACTATAATAGCATTTGGGTGATTATCTACATTATGATTTTATATGTATCAAGGATTACCAGTTATTAAAGACTATGTAATACAATATAATTACTATATACTTGGTACTTTATGAATTATATTTATATTATTTTTCTTGTACTTTGGTATAGTAGTATTGACAGGTAAATGGCTAAAAGTTAGAGCTATTATACTATGATTAGTAGTTATCTTGTTTTGATATTATTTTATTAATAATGATCCTTCTCGTTGAATATTTGCTGGTGATATTATAGCACTGTTGTGAGTTTTAATGATTTATTTATCTCTTGCATGATTAATAGTAACTAAACATGCTGAGAAAAAGCAATCTTTAAAGAAACAAGTAATTATAGAGGTATAGAGTGCTATGCGCAGGGACTAGGGATTAGGGATTAGGGAATGGAGATTAGGTATAGAAACTAGTCCCTAGTCTCTATTATGCAGATGTAGCATAATTGGCTAATGCACCTCCTTGCCAAGGAGGATACTGCGGGTTCGAGTCCCGTCATCTGCTCCATTAGTTCCTTAGTTACTATATATATATCAAAAAACTCGAAGAGAAGAAGATTGAAACATAATAGCCATATAGCTTTTTTTCAAATTTCCTATTATGTAAAAAAATAGCCCAGGTAGGTAGGCTATTTTTTTGTATTGAGAAATTTAGTATTAGACTATTCGCTATTAGTAGTTGTATTAACTAAATCGTATATTTGTTTATATCTAATAGGATCAATTCATTTAATAAATAATAATGGGTCATTGATAAAATCTGATATTCTTTTTTGTTGAAGATTAATAAGTGATAGAGAAAAAGATGTAATTGTAATATTCTTTTCTCCTATTTGAATCACAAGAGGAGAGAGTTTATAATTATTTTTAACATCTATAATTCAAGCAAAACTCAAATTCTTTAGATCAAAACTTACTAGCCATTTATCATTCTTTTTAATAACTAATGATGGAGTAACTCACATAAACTTATTGAACTTATCAATAATTGATATTTGTTCTGGATCAATAGTCCCATCAATTTCATTATTTTTAATCATATTATCTGCAATCATTTCTTTATTAAGTGTTTCTATTACAGCTACTATACGGTCTTGATTTATATTTTTATTATTAATTAGTGAATTAATCAACTGTTGTCTTTTTATATTTGATCAGATTCAGCTTAATATTACATTGTTATTTATAGTGAATGTTATCATTTCATTTTCGAATTGTATTACAGCTATTTCTGTTGTACAGTCTAATACTTGCGCTTCACTAATACCACGTAAAATATTACACATTCATAGATCTGTATTCCCAAACTCTGCATTAGATTGAGCAAGATATATTAGTGTTCAAAGAGGTGTAATATTATTATTTTTCTTCATATATGATAAAATTATCTTATCAGTTCATGCATGTTGAGGAGTACGAAATGATGTTACACTGAACTTTCAATCCTGATAGATAAAATCAATTATAACTGGGATTGGCTCTTGTTTTATATCTTTTGATATATATTTTAGTATTCCAATAAAGCGAGCAGTACGTCAAGTCTCATCTGTTTGTAAAGCTGTTGCATTGAGTTCGGGAAAAGCATTTATAGTGTCTGAAAATACTTGTTCAAAGTTCTGTATTGATATAAAGAAATTTCATGTCAAAGCATTGATGCTATTTTTGAGAGCAACATTGATAATTAAACTATCAAGTCCTACAATTCATACTGAAGGATTTCATTTGTTTGTACTACTAATTATATCCATTTGTTTACTTACTTCATCTTTTACAGTAGGGTTAACAGTTTCTATTGTTAACCTCCTTAACATACTCTTTAAATAGATATTATTGAAATAATAAGATTCTTCTATGTAGAATTGAGGTATCTTAATATTTTTATCATTTATAAGATTACTAAGAAATCTAAGATAGCTTGTCACAACAGAGATATCTAGTAGTTTATCTTTGTGTTGTGAATATAATTTTTGTTGAATAGATACTAGTTTAAATAGATTAAATTCAATATCTGTTCAAATAACATTTTCAGATACTATAGATTCAATTTCATTTTGTACTCATAAAAATACTTTTAGTTTCTCATAACGATTATCATATGATTTACAAGTTTCTGTCATAATTATATCTAGCTCAGTAGTAGGGTATGGTTTTCTCAATACATTTATCATAAGATTAGAACAAAACGCATCAACTTGATCTTTTTTAGTAATTTTTTTAGATATCTTAAGCAAATCATGCCATGCACTATCTAATGTTATTTCTGGCAAGTTTTTAATTAATTTATTAATATTAATATCGCAAAATATATCTATTAGTTTGAATCAAAATAAACATTTTAAGTTATTTTCTGTAATAAATTTATCTTTTTCTATTACAGTATTTGCAACTGATTCTGCTAATACCCCTTCTCATTTTTGATATTGCTCAAAAAACATCCTCTCTTGGAGTATCTTGAGTACTTGTTCCATATTCGTAGGAGTTTGATTATTTTTTTCTTTTGTTCTATAAAACATATCAGCCATGCCAATACTTTCTCATGTTGAACTTTCATTTCATGTAGGAGCTAATGATAATATCCAGTTATCCATTACTCGCTTTAGCTGATTTATATCATAGTCTTTATTTATGAAATACTCTAATCATCCTGTGAATCACATATTGATTACATATGGTTTGTTTGGTAGAATTATTCCTCAATTTGTTCATCCAAGTGAAATAAGATTGTTTCTTCAAATTATTATATTTCAAGTAGCTTGTAGTTCTCATCATAAAATTTTCACATTCCCAAAACCATTAAATATAGGTCAAACTTCATCAGAAATTCTAGCCGCTCTATATATTCAATCTTCAACCGCAAATGTTGGAAATCTAGTCTCTTTTGGGATTTGAGTACGAGCAATTACTGTAGATGATTGCAATGTCCATGCCCAAATTATACCTAGAATTAATGGTATAAAATATATACTATACTGGAAAATTGCCTTGTATATGATAGTATACCTTTTAATAATCTGCTGTGTATTGTTGTCTATTATGTTTTGAGCCATGTTGGTTTGAATAGTATAGGCATATATGATGTTTCTGTCATCTATACTAGTATAGTGAGAAAATTGCTTGGTGCTATTTTTTCATTGCAACGGTGTGAAAAGTAAGACTATTTATGTAGACTTTTTATCAAAATATTATATAGTATATGAAAAAAAACGATGTAAAATTGATGTTTGTTGCATTTTTAGAATGATTTACAACACTTGCGTTTCAAATGGTTGCTTTAAGAAAAGCAGTGCCCTTTGTATGAAGCAGTGTGGTACTTACTTCTATTGTGATATGAATCATACTCCTTGCACTAAGTGCATGATATTTTATGGGGTGAAAACTCACTTCTACTATGTCTGAACCTTCTCTTTTGAAGAGATTGTCCGTATACTTACTGATTAGTGCTTTGTACTACCTCCTAATAGTGTATCCAAGCTTTGATGCTGTATTGCAATGACTATTGCATAACATTTGATATATTCCTACATTATTCTCATTTGCATTACTCTTTTTTGCTATCCCAACATATTTGGCATCTCATACAATGCCAATTATTACACATGTATCACAGTGAACTAAATGATATGCAGCGTGAAAAATACTGTTTATTTCAACAATTTGATCATTTCTTGGTAGTACAATCACTACATTAGTATTATTTCCACAGATGTGAGTATACCGAACATGAATTTTAGCATCGGTAATATTGATAGTCTGTGCTATCTTGGTATGAATTAAAAAGCCACTAATGAAATGATTTGTTGTTACTATTGTGCTTATTGCAGCATCTGCACACACCTTTCGTCCAATAGTTACATGATATTACGAAGAAACACCATATCAAACCGTCCGTATTATAGAATGAAATCTGAAATGAAGAAATGTTCGTGTAATGGAGTTAAATTGATGATGGGCAAGTAGTATAGATATAGAAACAAAAAAATCATTTTTCCCATATGTACGTAAAATCGTTGATGGAATACAAGAAAAGAAACCTAAGTCAATTGCAGTTATATGAGCTGCATGATGTACTTTACCACAAGAGGTTGCTGGATTAGATTTTGTAGATCATATTGATGTGATTGATATTGATGCAAGAGTTTTCCCTATAACAGTAGAGTCTTTTTTGAAAGAACCGCTTCACCCAAAGATTACTCCAATCGTTCAATCTGCTCGTGGATGGATATATGATATGATACAAGTTTGAAAGAAATACGATATGATTATTATTGATGCATACAATGGTACATCGTTGCCAGATGAATTAGTGACGAAAGAATTTTTTGCGTGACTGAAAGAATTGTCTCCTAATCTGATGATTAATATGATTAGCGATAAAAAACTTGTTACTCCGTTTTCACAATATTTTTTAGCAACAGTACAACATGTGTTTGAAACTGTGTTTTATACTGATGCTTCATCAACTCCAGACACATATCCATTGGGTAATATTGTTCTTTCTACATTTGAATTATGAAATATGAAAACCACACCTAGTTATACAAACAAAATGTATACGGATGATAAAAACAATGTAGATGAGCTGAGAGTTGGGGTGATTTATGGGAAGGATGCTATTAGGTAATAACTAGAAATAATTTGATATAAAAATTAATTGCACCAAAGGTGCAACTCGGCAAATGCCGAGAAAAAGATTCCTCGACTTCGCTCGAAATGACAGAAAACTCTCAACACACTTGTAGTGTAGCCTAAAGACAAACTTTTTCCTTCTTCCTAAAATTTGTCCTAGTTTTGTCAGTAGTTTTCTTATTTTGATTTTATATGATGCTGTACGGTATGAAGAAAGCATGTATTATAAACAAATTAAAAACAAAAAAGGAGGTAAATTATGAAAAAAGTTCTAAGTATGGTATTGCTTATGGTGATAGTAATATCATGTCAAAAGTCGAGTGAAATTTTCGAAGTTCAAAGTTCTGATGTTGTGAAATCTGGTGTTAAGGAAAGTTCTCTTTCAATGGTTGGTGAAAGTAACTTTGCACAAGTTAATGGTTTTAATCCAGCAGGTCAAAGCTCATCTTCTACACCAATTCCAGGTACATGGAATATTAAGCAGGAGTACCTAAATCAGTATGTACACTTTTATCAAATGGATTCGAAGCCGGAATACCCAGGTAGTGTTTTGTGTGGTCCGACAAGTTATATGTTGGCGGCACATATGATAGCGACAGTGAAAAATGTCTGGTATCCAAGCTCCAAAGCAAAAGTTGGTGCAATCTATACGAAGCTTTCACAGGCAGGGAAGTTTGATGATGCTGAAGGGATGTATATTTCTGATGTGCAGTGGTTTTGTAATACGTATGATTATCCTACAGTGAAAACATCATACTTGCGTACATCTAGTCGAGATGCGATGAAAGAGTATATTGAGTTTTATATCAAATCAGGATACCCAGTAATAGCTACGGTTAATATTTTTGGGTTGCAAGGAGCATATTGGGGGAACGATTTGGATATGAGTGATCAGCCAGGAGTTAAATATTATGTCAGTAAAAATGGTCCAGTGGGGCATTTCATTCTCCTGACTGGTATAAAAATCAATACTGATGGATCTGGCCGTATTTGGTACAAGGATCCATTGTCCAAGACAAGTGAAACTCGATGCGCAAGTTACACACGGATACTAGATGCCATGAAGTATAATGGCAATAATGACTACTACGATGCAGTAGCAGTTTTCGAATAAACTCATGATTTTTTCATACCAACCTCCTTGAGTATATCTTGAGGAGGATTTTTGTTAGTAGCTAGTAGTTAGGCATCTGTGTATCTAAATACAGAAAATCATGACTTGTAAAAAAAGGTAATATTATTATAATTCCCATATTGGGAATATTTATTTATATCATTATCCCAATGAGAATTATATCTAAATGAACTTTAGTTCTATTTTGGAGTGAATATAGAGACTGCGAACAACAACTAAAGACTCGATATATGGATATTACATCAAAGGATCGAGATAGTATAGGAACTATAATATACTATTTTTCTAAAGCAGATCATGTATGAAATAATCGTGTAGTATTTAATATTTGCTGAAATAAGTATAGACTCATAGTATGTTTCCACTGTCATAGAAAAATTTGATATATTAGATTTTTATGAACACATACACAGTACGATAAAATCACCGATATCAAGAACATTTAACTTTTTATAATACTATTATGAATAAAAAAGATATCCAACTTAAACCTATTAAAACTAAAAAAGAGTATCAACAAGCACTTTCTTATGTTGATATGCTAATTGATGCAAAACCAGGTAGTAAAGAGGAAGAGCTATTAGAACATATTTCTATACTCATTGCTCATTATGAAGATACACATTTTATTATTGATACGCCAGATCCAATAGAGGCTATAAAATACAGAATGGCGCAGACAAATCTTTCGCAAAAAAATATTGCAAAATATTTATGATGAGAAAACAGAGTCTCAGAAGTGCTTAATGGTAAAAGACCTCTTACAGTAAAAATGATGAAAAACTTGTATCACTATATGTGAATACCAGCAGAGGTATTGTTGAAGATATAAAAAAGCACCAGCCGAAAACAGCTGATGCGTATATGTGCTTGATTGTAGTTATTTTCTTGTTTTGGTAAACCATATCTGATAACCAGATACATCTGTGATATTATAAATAATAACACCTTTTGCTGTCTTATTTTCATAAAGTGTTAACTTATCTCCTGATGCACGGTTTATTATATATTTTATATTAATACTATCTCCAACGAGAGTATTATAGTACCTTTCTTGGCTAACAGATAACTCGCAAAGTTTTGTTGAATCAGTTATATCTCTTATTAACAGCGTATGATACTGGGTAGGAGTATGGAATTTATTATGTGAAAATCCATCTTCTTGTCCGACTCCTTCTACCACTGCTGTAATAGAGTACGTCGTTGTTTTACTAAATACAAATATAGATATAACCATTGCTATAACTATGATTGAAGATATGGTAATAATTCTCCCTATTTTTTTCATATTCTTTTTATTTTATTGAATGTTTTGACAAAATTGAATTTCCATCCACAATTGCTCTGCATAAGCAGTTAAATTATTGTGTTCTTTGGTTTCTTCTGTTAAGATACGAACTCTTTCAACTTCATTCCAGTATTTTACGATACTTTCATCTTGCATGTAATAGATGAAATGAGAGTTGTTGTTAATATTACTTCCCAAAATAGTGGATTTAATTACATCAATACTTTCTATTTCAAGTATTGTTTGACGCCATTTTTTGAGTTCTTCAATCTTGTTATTGATTTTATTTTTTTCAGATTCTAAATCTATAGCTATCATTTTACCAAATTCCTTCTTCTGGTAGAATGCTTCTAATTTGTAGTTTGGCACCCATGATGCAATACGATAGAGTAATAGTGATACTAACCCAATGCTGATACACATTGTGCCTTCAAAACTTAATGAAGATTTAGCAAGCAGATTGATTATGATTACCACTAATAATAACCAAAATAACAGCACCCACCATATCTTTTTGAAATGAATAGTTTTGTATCGATTTACCTCCAAAGCTTGTTGAAGAAACCTTGTATTGAGAGACAATGATGAAGCTATCAATCCCCATTGTTTATTTTCGTTTAATGCAAACATTGATGCATAAAACTCTTGTTTGTTTTCAAATGTCATATAATATAAATTTTAATGAACGTTTAATTATGAGAAAGTATTATATGTAATATATTATTTAAGTCAATATATTATATATTATAGAATTTTTTCACATTCGCATCAATTATCTTCTCAAAGTCGCTGTATTCAAATCATTTTAACTGTGCGACAAACTCATAGACGAATTTTACGTTTGTAGGAGTATTAATAGTTCATCTCAGTCACTGGGGTGCTAGGTAAGGGGCGTCAGTTTCTAGGAGTATTTTTTCTATTGGGACGATAGTACATGCTTCACGAAGTGCTTCTGCTTTGGGATATGAGATGTTGCCATCAAATCAGAAGTATACGTTTGGGAAATTGGCTAGTAAGTATTCAGCTTCACTCTTACCATATCAAAAACAGTGGAATACCATTTTTAATCAAGAAAATTTTGATAAAACATCGATTGTTTCTTGGAATCCGTCTCTTGAGTGGATTACTACTGGTAATCAGGTCTCCTGAGCAAACTGGCACTGTTGTGCCAGCAGCTCCTGTTGGAGCTGAATGCTAGCTTGGGATCACGGATAGTGCATATCAATCCCGCATTCTCAGATAGCGCAGATAATGTCGGTATTATTAAAAAATATTTTTTTCATAGTAAAAATACTGTCCTGTAAGTTAGCGCTGCTCACTTCGCCAAAACAGGCCTCGCTGGGGTGTATACCAACACTAGCTAGTACGATTGTATCGGGAAATTGTGACAGGGAAGTGCGAGCTATATGAATCGCACGTTCAGCTCGTTCAGCATTGACCGCGATATTCACAAGACCAGTTCATCATGCGTTGATGAAATCCTGCATATGTAGTTGTCGCTCTGGGAATAGTTTGTCGTCGTTGAGATGGGTGTGGGTGTCGAACATAGTAGTAGTTAGGAGCTAGTAGTTAGCAGTTAGTGTAGGGAAAAGGCGTTGATTTTGTAGAGAGTTTTTATATTGACATATGTAATAATAAATATATAATACCAATTCACAAAATAAAAATATGAAAAATATAACATTAATAATTTTGATTTCATTTTCTTTAACATCTTGTTCTAAACTGTATAAAAATAACACAGTATTGAGCAAATACGAAAATGATACATTGTACACGAAAGTGTCACCTGCAAATGAAAAGATTACTTTTATGGATGCAAATGTTGTTTTTGAAAAAACAGCTACTCCAACTGTAAAAGTAATTAAGAAAAAAGCCAAGGTTAATACGATTACTGCAGAACAGTGGTTGAAAACCGGCACCAGTGGTAACACTGTTTTCACTACGGACAGCGGCGTCACTGGATGGGGTATTGCACTTATTATATTGGGCATAATTGTACTTGTAATAGCGCTTATACTATTCTTGGTTGCAAACGCCTTTGCAGATGGGATGGTAGCTGCTGGGAATGAAGTTGTAAATGCCCTGGCTAAAAAAAGTAATTTACAATGAGAGTGATTAGGAAATATATTGGGAGCGATTACGCTCTCTTTTTTTATAATATAGATTGTAATCCAAATTGCATATTTTATGAGAAATATGGAGTAGAAGTATTGTAGAATACTTCATACGGCGTACGATATTTGAGGAGTTTTCTTG
>JAYTKZ010000017.1:0-2115 GCA_043729885.1 bacterium | reverse complement strand
GGGAGTAAAACTTGTCAATTCAGAGGTTTTCACTATACTTTATACGATGGAAGGATTCTGATTTCGTAAACCTAAAGAAAAGTATCGATATACACGTATTAACAAATGATATGCTATTTTTTCTATAGTTGGATTACTCTTTTTCTCATTTATTGCTCGTATACAAACAGCAGTACTTGCAGATCAATCTGCATCAATTTTTGATCAAGATTTAAATGAGTTAGCACTCTATGCATCTACATATGACCCCCGTGCTGCATCAGTATTACTTTCAATGCAGCGTATTATACAATGATATGAAAATAATAATTTCTTAGAAACATATGGTGGAGATATACAAAATACACTACAATACCTCTCTAATAATCCAGAAAAGTTTAAACAATTAGGATTACAACAGTATGAACCATTTATAGATTTTATTACGAAATTTAGTGCACAAAAAGACGATATTTTCTCACTTTTAGGGAAAGATAAGGTACAAACATATATTATAGCTCTACAAAATACTGCTGAAAAAAGACCAAATGGATGATTCTTTGGTTCTTTTGTAAAGATTAGTATTTTCGATGCTAAAGTAGTTGATATGAAATTTATTGATAGTTATGTGCCTGGAATTCTGAGACCAGATATCACACTACAAGCACCAGATTGGTCAAAAACATTCTTGGGAGAAGATAATACTATTACATTTCTCGCATCAAATAAATTCGGATTTACAGATATAGATGGTAAGAATATCAAGAACCTCTATGATCGTACATACAACGATGATATTAGATGAGTTGTCTTTGTTCAATCAAAACTTTTTGCTGATTTATTACCTGGATTTCAAGAACTTCTCTGGGAGTGGCAATTCAAAAATGCATCAATTGATTTGATTAGATGACAAGCATTACCAAATAAAAAGGAATTATACTTTAACGGGGTAAATGAATTTTTGAAAACTCATCAAAAAGATATCATAAAAGGAATAATGAAATATTTTGAGAAAGTGAAAGATAATCGCTATATACAAGCATATGTAGTGCGTACATCTGAAGCATTGAAGTTGTTGTTACAAGAAGAACAATTACAAACAGTGTTCAATGATAAAAATATTTATCTCTGGGATTATAATAGTAGCTATAATAAAATTGATACATTTGTGAAGAAAACAACAAGTATTTTTGATAGTAACTGAGTACTAGTAGATGAATCAGCATATGATGTGATAAATATTGCATCACTGAAACCAGGTGATTATAGTATGCGTATACAATATATACTCTCTATCCCATGAACATATATGTCGTTTATTGATGGGCTGGCAAATGAATTTAGTATAAAATTAAATAGTCGTGAAAAACATATATTAGCGTTGTATCCAGAGCGAAGCACAAGATGAGTAGTATATGCACCACAAAACGTTTCTATAGAAAGTATTAGTTGACCTACTAAGACATCAAGCATCTTTGAAACACCATTTTCGAATAATGCATTTTATGTGGTGGAGAATACGAGTAATCATAGTATAAAAGAGGTCTCTATCAAGTTTGCTATTCAATAGTAATGTCATTTCGACCGAAGCACATTTCTCGTCATTCTGAGCACATTTCATTTGTCATTTCGACCGAAGCACATTTAGTGCGAAGTGGAGAAATCTTTTCATAAGTCCATTCGCAAAGGATTATTAACTTCAATCATTATAATTTTCTTTTCTCTGCTCCGATTTTTAATTTGTTTTTCTCTACTAATTATATCATTAATTTGATGCGAACTTTCAAATCGGACTAATTGTGTACAGTAATATTTTTGTGTGAATCATTTATATAATCATTTTTTGTGTTCATAGACTCTACGTATTAAATTATTTGTCATTCATACATATAAAATCTTTCTAATATTAGACATTATATAAACATAATATGTATTCATAATGAGAAATTATAACGAATAAAAAGATCCCTCGACTTCGCTCGGAATGACAGTGTGATTCGCTCTCGATGACAGAATATGACTTATGTCATTTCGACAGAAATGAGTGAAACGAATGAAGTGGAGAAATCTTTTTAAAGGATCTCTCCATGCGCTACGCTTAGTCGAGATGACAATACTGCTACCTCTTCTCCAAAA
>JAYTKZ010000016.1:0-3311 GCA_043729885.1 bacterium | reverse complement strand
ATTAGAAAATTTCTCTTTTTTAGAGATGAATAACTTTTTTTTAACTACAGGAGTAGAATCTACTTTTGTAGTCTTTTTTTTACTATCTTTTATTGTGTTTTTCAACGACACATTTTTACTAGCTACTGACTTTTTAGGAGTAGATTTTTGTTTTTTAATTACCATGAGTTATAATACCTTTTAGGTATGCTAAAATTGCGTGTTTCGTATTTCTATTATCCTTTTCATGTAATACTCGTTGGAATCATTTTTGTAAGAGTTCTCACACTTCTTTTCATGGTTTCATATCAAACTCTTTCATAATATCTTCTCAATCAACAACCATCTCTTTCATTGTGAACTGTCACTCACTATCACGAAGATAATTCAAATGTTTATAAAGTCAATCTACTGCATCAATTTCAGTTGACTGGATTGGATTAAATTGTCATAGCCTATCTGCTTTACAAATATCAAATATATTATTAACACGATCATACCCAAATTCACTATACATCACGCGAACTTTTTTTAGTTGATTATCATCACGCGCTTCAAGTATCTGTCATGGTCTCATGTGCATGGCAACATACCATGATATTTCCTCTATTTCTTTTGATGAAAACGCCAATGCTTCAAAATCTTTTTCTGCAAATTCTGCTCCACATACTGTGTGATTATACCAAGAGCCGTGTAATAACTCAATTTCTTCTTTTGTTTTACATTGTGCATAATAATGATATTGATCTGGCTTTCCTACATCATGATACAACATCCCGAGTTTTACAAGATAGTTAGTATTCAATTTTTGAAGATTCCACAATGTAAGTAGTATATGTGCATATGTATCAAATGGATGATATCTAATAGGTTGCTCATTCCCTTTACAGCGTGCTAATGCAGGAAATATATACTGCAATAAATTCGCTTCATCAAGTAATGCTACATATCAAAATGGATTATTAGAAGAAAATACTTTTACTAATTCATCATGTATACGCTCCTTTGCAAGATATTGAATCAAATGATATTGTTTCTTGATACTTTGTCGTGTATCTTTATGAAAATCAAATGTTTGTCATTTTTGATTTCGTATGTTAACAAAACGAAGTGCACGCAATATACGTAAAGCATCTTCATTGAATCTTCTATCAGGATCTCCTACAGTACGAATTTTTTGTATATTCATGTCCTGTATTCATAATTTTGCATCAATAAGAATACGAATTCAATCCGTAGAGTTATATGGAACTGAATTTTGATTACACCATTCTTGTAATTTATGTACATCTATTTTTCAATCTATTACAAGTTCTTCTATAATACCAGTATTTTGAAGAATTAAAAGTTGCACACTAAGTATGTATGACCAACCTTGATTACTTAGTTGCTCCAATAGTTCATCAGTATCTACACGGAGTGCTGCACCTATCGGTGCATTATTTGTCACAGCAATACCAATATTTGTATAGTACATTGCATTCACTGTAAAATCTCTACGACCTGCATCAGCTATCAGTGAATTTGTTCGTACGATATCAGTTGGATGTCTACGATCAGTATATCCAGATTCTTCACGAAATGGAGTGATTTCATATGTGTATTGAATATCACTGGGTCATCCTGAGTGCAGCGAAGGATCTCATGAATCAGTAGTTATTTGACGAGATTCTTGGGCTTCTCCTCAGAATGACGAGATTGATTCTTCATTCATAATAATTGTTGCAGTTCAAAATTTTTCCGTACGGAATAATCACACTGCTTTATCTATATGCTTTTGTAACGACTGGAAAATATCTTGAGGATCAGCCGCACAAGTAGCATCTATATCAGTTGGATTATCACTCATTCAGAGTAATATATCACGTACACATCATCATACCAAAAAAATATCCTTCTGTGTGATATCTTTCAGAAGGGAAATATATTTATCAAGTTGTGAGATTTGTCAAAAATTAAGCATATATAGGAGTATAGATAAATTATTGGGATTTTCAATCCAGATTGAGTTAAAAAAAATCCGGTGAGACACCGGATTGCAATAGATTATTTCTTTGAGGATACTATGCTTCAACAGGTTCCATCAATACACTTGGTATTCCTGGGCCTTTATATGACACAGTACCAATAAACACAAATTCAATTGTGTCCGTTTTACCATTAAGGTAATTGCCGGCTCTCCAACCCCAGCCTTTATTGGCCATTTCCTTAATAATAATTTCCCTTAAGGTAGAATCCACCCAGCCTTGTATACCAAATCGTTCAATACTCATAGCAACAACTTTGGATTCAATATTATATTTGATGGGGGCCATCATTTCATCATATAGTCCCTGATTTACTTCTATATATTGCTTATTAATAGAAGTAACTGTTGCATCTTGTTCTAGTGCTTTTTTGTTAAGTATCATAAAATTTTATTTAATGTGAATATGTATTATATATAATTAATATTTTATGTCAATACAAAAAGGGCCACGGTAAAAAACCATGACCCTGTAAAAATAAATGCACGGGCGATGTGTGCAAGGACATATGTATCCACTCTTGAAACATACCATCGCTTAATATATGACTGTGGACACGTTTTGTCCCCCGTGCGGTAATAGAATTTGATGTGTCCCAAATAGTCGGGAGACTAGATATGGAAATAGGTGAGCTGTTACGCACTCATTATAGGAATGGCTGCTTCCAAGCCAACCTACCTACTTGCCAACACAATTACATTGCAAGCACACCAAAAACCTACTACTAGGTAAACAAACCATCAAAAATTGATGTTACTTATAACTATAATAATTACATTATATTTTTCAACATCTAATCACTTGCATCTGAAGTGCATTGTGCTATATACTACAATAGAATTTATATTTTACTATAATATTCTTATGCGACATATTTGACAACAAACATTACCACATATATCTCATAACTGAAGTGTCTATACGATACATGATGTAAGAGATTATCATTGGGAAACAGATAATGCTGCGAAGCAACAATATACATCTATAACATTTAATCTTTGAAAAATTACTACATGTAGATTGTATCAATCAGCATTTTGATTTGGACATATAATTGCACATTATATGATTTGATTTTCATATATTAATCATGAATGATATGAGGATGAAATAGTACTTTCTATTGAAGCTAGACGCCCTGCTTGAGAAGAATATACTTTGCGAAAAGGAATTATTCCATGAATGTACTCAATTATTTATACTCGATGAACTCCTCGTGATATTCTTTCACTGAGAAAACATGTTTGGCATGATCCTCTAGTATCATATGAATTAGAACTATCAGCAAAGAAGTGTCAAGAT
>JAYTKZ010000015.1:0-4964 GCA_043729885.1 bacterium | reverse complement strand
TATGCAAATGGTTGGTGAAATCATTTAGTTGATTCTTGTTTTTCAGTAGGTTTATATGTTACACAAAGATCTTTTAATACTTGTTGTTGTTCCAAGTCTGACCAATCACCAAGGAGTCATATTTTCCCAATACGAGAACCAGGAAGGATTTGTTGGGTGAGAAACATTGAAAATAGTGGAAGAACATACTTTTTATACTTTTCTATGCTGAGAAACACTAGTTCTCGACTAGGCGGAAGGATGCATTTTGTCACTCACTGCTCTATTAGATGGTCTAATCCACTCTCTATCCTTTTTTGTACAAAATCTGGTGATTTATCTCATCGATGCCCTCACTCTTGATCATACCAAATATGATACGAAAAATTATGTTCATGAAGAAATGAAAACAAGTAGAGAGTGTCTGGAGATGATGTGAGGATTCAGATTTTCATAGGGAAATATTTCTAAGAGGATATATTCTTAATTTTTAATTCTTAATGGGTTGCTTCGCTTCGCTCGCAATGACAAGTGACATTCACGAGATCCTTCGGCTTCTCATCAGGATGACGGTAAGAGTTATTCTGCATCCTTATCAAACGCCATAGTCAATATTACTGAGATAGGTACTGCAAGTAATACTCCTATGAAACCAAAGATCAAACCTCACAGCAACATACATATAAATATCAATAATGCACTTACTCACAATGTTTTGTTCATAATAATTGGAGTTAGAACATTGTTTTCTGATTGATTCACAAGGATATAGGCTGCTATCACAAGTACTCATGCTTGCCATCATCAAGCTATAAGAGTTACAGCTCCAGCAATCACCATTCCAATCAATGGTCAGATATATGGTATAAAATTCATAAGTCATGCAATCAATGAAAGTGATCATATTTGAGGGATTTTAACTCCAAATATCCAAGATCAAAGACTAAACAGAATCAGTACCATTACTCATACATATAAACAAACGAGTACTTGTCACTTCAATCGTAATCCAAGTTTTGCATACATCTTTTGCAATTTAACATACATGTGATTCCTTCTCAATCCTGCTAATGATGAGATAAAATGTATAACTTGTTCTTTTTCTACAGAGAAGAAAACAGAAAGAACAAAAAGAATCATTCATTGTGCAATAGTAGTGAAGATACCTGTTACGAGCTTAACTGCAAATCATCATAGGTTTGTTACATATCATGTTCATGTTGTTACAATTTGTGAAATATTATCTTGGAGGTTTGTTTGCAGTCACGCCATAAATTCTTCATTATTCATTCCTTGTAAGATATATTGTTTGATACTACCAGGGAGAGAAATATTGTTTTTAATTACTGATTGTAGTCAATCAGTTTTAAGTAATTCTTGAAATTGATTGATTTTATCAATACCAAGTTTAAGAACTTCAGTCAGCTGATTAACAATAAACGGTAATACTACTACTATTATTAAGAAGAGAAATCCTAACACTAAAAGATATGCTAGTGCAATTGCCAATCCTCTTGGCATACGTTTAGCGAAGAAAGTAATTGGGGCATCCATAATCATAGAGATTATAAATGCAGCCAAAATTAAATATACAATATCAAGTGTTTTGAATAAAATATATCCAGAATACACAACAAGTGCACCTAATATCCAGAATCTTAGAATAAAGTTACTTCCGAAATGTGAATGTTTTTTTTCACGTTCTTGGAGTTCAGCATCTTTTGATTCTAAATTCGCATACATTTTCTCGATAGATTCTAACTGATGCTGTTTTTCTTTTTCGAGGTGTCTATGCTTTTTTTTGATTGAATTCACTGTGCGTTTAATTCGACTGAAGATCATAGCTTTTTTACAAAAGAAGATAAACAAGTTTTGCATTGTTTGGTAATTACCGGTACTATATCATTTTTAGTGCCTGTTGCAAGGAGTTGTACTATCTCATCTTGCCAGTTTTTCTGTGGTACTGCAAGGATAGTATATGGTGTAATATCTACTATTTTAGCATCTGTAATACAATCATAGAAAACTCTTTTGATAATATGTCTCTTTACACTAGATTTACTGAGTTTCGTAGAAAGTTGAATTCATCGTTTTGTATTTTTGAGTGCTGTATGAGTTCATACAAAAAATACAAAAGGGTACACAGGAATCTTTTGTGTTGTAGTGCGTCAAAATAAACGCGCAATATCTCTGGTAGAAAGTCTATTTGTGCGTGGCAGCATGATGTGCTGTAACAAAGTCAAACAATATATGTTCAGTATTTATAGTCGGATCAATCATCGCGAATGAATTTTGTGTATATTGCACATGATCTCGTAGTCATTTTGATGCTAACCAATATATATATGCTTGCAAAAATATTTTCTCAAGTCATGCTTTTGACAAAACTACTAGTTGTTTATACAATTGTGCAATTCACACTTTTTTGTCTTGAATAAGTACAAATGCTTGTTGTAATTTATCAAGCGATTCAGGTGTTGTACGTAATTCATCAAGTATTCATGGTCTCCCAGAAGCAAGTGCAACTAATCGTCTAGAATCATATGTAGCTAGTTCTGGATGTTGTGAAAGAGATGACAATACTGTATCATCACTAGTTGGATAAAATGAACATATAAGCGCTCTTGATAGTATAGTAGGTAATATTTGGTTCGGACGAGAACATGTTGCTATAATAAGTCTTCATGGAAGTGGTTCTTCTAACATCTTGAGCAATGCATTTGAAGAAGCATCATTCATACGTTCAGCATTTTGTATAATAAGTACTTTCCATTTTCCAGCTGGAGATTTTACAAGTCGATGATTTATTTCTCTAATACCAAAATCCGTATATTTTGATCCATCTAGTAGTTCTATTTCCTCATCTCGAGAAACTCTTATAGTATGGTCTTTTCCTAGGTCACGGCTACAGTCACGCAATACAGTAATATCCTGATTTGAATATTCCCCAGTGATTTTTTTGCCTATTTCGCAAGCATACTCATACTTCCCTAATCCACTAGGTCATACAAGTAACACAAAAGGAACAGGAATAGTACCTGTTTTGAGGATTGTGTCAGTATATCAATCTAATATTCAGCGAATATGTTCGTTTCCTTGCATGATTATTTAATAGTATATCAATAGATACAAACTGCTATGAAAAGGAACGGGAATATGATAACTCTTCGTAACGATGGCTTCTCCCACAAATATGCTGGATAATCAGTAAACAAAAATTGCATCACTTGCTCTCGCCTATTTGATACTGAAGAAGAAAAACTATAACGAAAAAAATCTACTATCATACGGAGCATAGTGCTTTTATACGTATGGTGGTAGATTTTGCAAGGGAGAAATTTTTATTATAAGTTCTGAAAAAGTTCTAATTGAGTATTATTTTCTCCTATTTTATTTTCCTTTGCTTGAGCATACTGTATTATTGTTCTAGATTCAGTATCGAATGATTTATAGTATTTAGCTCTATGAAAAGAAACAGTATCACGTACTTCCATAAATCCATCTTGAAATATATCCTCATCTGGGTCACTAACTTCTTTACTTTTAGATTCAGGTACACATCAAATTCTAACTTTTGAATCAGTCAATAGTAATGTTTGAATAAGTTCAATTCTTTTATCAATAAATGGCAAATATGTAGATTTTTCTCCAAACTTAATATGAACTCATATTATTACTCATTTCTCATAAAATTCCTTTATATATTCTTTACATAATTTTACTTTTAAGATATTAATTTTCTCATGTCCTTTACATTCAAGAAATTGTTTTTTATTAAAACGGAATCTAATTTTCTGACTTTTTGAATCAATAACAACTCACATTTGATCTGGTTTAAGATTAGACATTCACTTTTTATTCATACTCTTATTTCTTTGTCGTCGTCAATAACCACCATATCTAGTTCAAGTAGTAGATTTTTTTCTTTCATAGTTATAGTATCTCTCCTTAAATTGTAATTTATGATCTGCTGTCATATTCATTATACGTGCCTCAACTCGAGGCCAAATTAATGTTCATGAAACAAGTCATGTAATAAGAGCAAGCTGTGATTCTAGTCTAGGTATATCAGATGGATCAAACTTTGCTGCTATTCATGACATAATTGCTGCAGTTGAAAGTCATGATAATACTTTTGCTATATCTTCTTTAGTTCTATACATTGAGTTATTATTTTTTGTATCATTGATATAATCTTCAAACGGAAGAAATGAATAGTTCTTAGATGATACATCATCTCATATTGGATCAAACGAAATATCTATTTCTACAAAGTCAAATAGTGCAAGTTGTTCAATAGAAAGCAATTGAATACTAAAAGAATTATTTTCTTGATGAAAATCGATTTCTACAAATTTTCTTGACTGATTTTCAATATTTGTATCAATTACTCCTTGGTTGATGATATTATCTTGCATAAGAAATATTATAGATAGTAAATTATATAATGGAATAAGAATTTATTTCTTGATACGATTCTTTATATTATCCAGTAATGCATCTTTAAATTGATTGTTAAACTGATCTTGCCAATCTGTAGGGAGTAACTGCATTGCATTCATGAAGTAGGTATTCTTATCTAATTGTGCTTTTATATACTGTGGCATACGATGTTTAGAAGCATCAAGTATGGGCTCGTAATTTTGATTATATACTATACATGATAAGTGATAATGTATTGGCATTGCATAATTATAACTCTTTGATAGCTCTTCATCAAACGATGATATATCAAGCATTCAAAAGACATTTGATAATCTTTGAGCTACAGAAGTTGCTAATCAATGTTCAGGATCATACGATATCTCCATTGGTATAGTATATCACGCTATTTTATAATCCATATATATAGGTCATCATTTAAGGATAGGATGAAGTTCTATTAATCTACTTGCTAAGTATCATTCTATACCATCACGCATAAGTTTTCTCAATCACGTAATGAATATTATAGCATTTTCATACTCACCTCATTGCAATACATT
>JAYTKZ010000014.1:0-4428 GCA_043729885.1 bacterium | reverse complement strand
TATATGGGAAACTTGCAAGATTCGAAATAAGTACATTGGATAGTTTCATACTTCTAGTATATGTAGAACCCAATAAAAGGCAAATTATAGCAACAAAATACACTTTACTTATAGAGATTTATGATATATGTAATTTTTTAATATAATATAGTATTAATTCGTCATTCTGACACTGAGTTTATCGAAGTGGAAGAATCTCATGTATTACTATATTTTGACACTTATTTTTAGATATGTTTCAAATACCTTTTAAAATCTTTGGACTATCCGTCCGGGACATACTTTTTTAAAAGTATAATGTAATTTTATCAACTTTCTTCACTTCAAGTACTTTTAATTCTGCAAGCAGTTAAAAATACTTTTGTTCAGAATAGTTTTTTGCTCCCAGCTCAAAAAAGTATGCAAAAAAAAGCCTCGTCCAAAATAAGTGAGCTTGTTAAATAGTGACTTCATCTACTAGTAGCGAAATACCAACCCATTCTTCGAATGTGACCCATGGTATTTCTTGATTCAGCTCACCGATATTTTGGACATTATTTAAAATCGATTTTATAATATATAGAAAATATTTTAAAATAAAAAAATAGATATGTCGCCTTGGAACATATCTATTTAACATATTTTACAAAGAAATTATTTTTTCTTTGCAACTTTCTTTGCTGCCTTTTTAGCTGGAGCTTTTTTAGCTACTGCCTTTTTAGCTGCTTTTTTAGCTGGAGCTTTTTTAGCTACTGCCTTTTTAGCTGCTTTTTTAGCTGGAGCTTTTTTAGCTACCTTCTTTTTTGCTACTGCCATCTGTGAAGAGTATGTTACGATATAAATAAGCGGAATAATTTTTTGTGTGAATGAAATAATATCATTCAATGATTGATTGATATACTTTGTCAAACATATTGCAAGAGAAAATGCATATAAAAAAATACACTAGTAACTAGTGAATAGTAAATAGAAAATACATAATAGAACTAATGAAGAAATATAAAAGAAGAAAAAGCATAATACGTTATTTCATAGCTTCTCGAGCCATAACTATAGCTGCAGTCTCAGTACGTAAAATATTTTTTCATAAAGAAATTTTTTGTATATCATATTGTTGAAATATTTTTTCATCATCACTTCATCGTCATCATTCAGGTCAAATGAAAAAATTTAGAGTTCAAAGTTCAGAATTCAAATATATTTCTTTAATATTTTTTCCCTCTTGGTGAAGTAAAATATTTTTTCATTGTTGTAAATATGATATGATATCTTTTATGAATATAATTTCTGGCACTACTACCCCATACGACTGTTCTACCGCTTCTAGAGCTATTTTTGAGAGTCTTTCAAGTTTATTATCAGATACTTCACGAAGTTGAGAATATTGCGACGGAAAGAAGATAATATGTTGTAATCATATTTCAGTACATTTTTGCACTATCAATTCCATTTTTTCAAGTTTATTTGGCAATGCAACTAATAGGTATTTATTATTTTCAACAAAGTTTATTTCTTCTTTATGTATAATATTTCATACTACCTTATCTTTACTAATTTCGGAAATACTAACAGTAAATCTTATGATCTTATTTCATTCTGAACTCTGAATTCTGAATTCTGAATTCAGTTTTACACGCAATACATTTTTAAGTTGATGTACTACTCTCTCTTCAGTTACAACTACTGTATTATCTTGTTTAATATATGGAGTAATGAATAATTGCATAATATACAAGTAACTAATTAAATCTTCCAATCTATTTCACTTCATCAATGTTCTTTTAGATACTCATTCGTTTTACTAAAGTGCTTACATCCAAAAAATCAATTATATGCTGATAGTGGTGATGGATGAGCGCACTCTAATACAAGGTGTTTGGTAGTATCAATCAAAGACTTTTTACTTCTTGCAAAGTTTCACCATAACAAAAAGACTACATGCTCTTTCTTTTCACTAATAGTTTTAATTACTGTATCTGTAAATAACTCTCGTCATAGTTTTTGATGTGATGCTGGTGCTCCATCACGAACACTCAAAAATGCATTCAATAGTAATACTCATTGTTTTGCTCGTAACGTTAGGTCTCAATTCATAGATTCTTTCACGCCTATATCATCCTCTATTTCTTTGTACATATTTTTGAGTGATGGTGGCAATGGTATTCACTGTGGCACACTAAATGATAATCACATAGCTTGTCATGCCCCATGATACGGATCTTGACCAAGAATAACTACTTTCACATTTTCAAATGGAGTAGAATCAAATGCATTAAATAATAACTTTGCAGGTGGATATATAGTATAACTCTTTTCCTCTTCTATAAGTTTACTTTTGATATCAGTAAAATATGGCTTTTCAAATTCTGCCTTTAGTACTTCTTTTCGACTATCATCAATTTTCACATCCATAAATGATAATTAAAATGTATAAAGACTCATGTCATCCCTGGCTCAACCCGGGATCTACATAGTTATTCACATAGACCCCGGATCAAGTCCGGGGTGACACATACAAATTAAGAATGACAGTTATTTACTTTCTCCTTTGTGCTTCGCATAACATCATGCACATACTGACTCATATGTTACATTATCACCATCAATTGCTATTTGTTCTCCAGTAAACACAGGTTTCCCATTTACTAAGCGCATATTACATACTGCTTTCTTATTACAACGACAGATTGTTTTTAGTTCTTCTAATGTATGAGATAGCGCCAGTAACCTTTCAGAGGCTGGAAATGATTGTAAAAGAAAATCTGTTCTCAATCAATAACAGATAACCGGTATATTTTGTTGTACTGCTAATCGATACAATTCATCTATTTGTCATGGCATCAAAAATTGTACTTCATCTACAAGAATACAATCAACTGATCATTGTACTTGTATAAAATGTGTGATTGCTTCATTAACATTATCTTTGCGTTCTAGTAATATATCTACAGTTCTTTCAACACCCAATCTCGAAACAATTTTATCGCTTCATTTTGTGTCCAATTGTGGCTTGATTAGGACAACATGCATGCCTCTTTCTTCATAATTGTGAGCAACTTGAATAATTGCTGTAGTCTTACCAGAATTCATCGCTCAATATCTGAAATAGAGTTTAGACATAGTAAATTATATATTATTATCTAAATAATTATTTGTCATCTCGAGCGAAGTCGAGAGATCTTTTTAAAATAGCTTCTGAACGAAATACTTCTGATTGCATTTTTGTAATAAAGAAGTACTGAAGTGAAGACGCTTAGTAGATTATAGCACAATAGTTTTTTTTCAAATTTCCTATAATCTAAAAGATTTCTCCATTCGTTTCACTCAGTCGAAATGACAGTATTTTTTAGTATCAGTAGAATTGTATCTTCGCACGACTTAATCTATGAGCAAATTGATATGCTTGATCTGCATCTCACCAAAAATATTTGAGTAATTTATCAGCTCAGTTCCAAATCATTAACCAAGATGCTGGTTCTCAAATAACTGTAATGAAAGTTGTATACATATATGCGAAAGAATCTAAGTGTAGTATATAACTCACAATAATTCATATTGTTACTCATACTCATACCATAACTCGAGCACGAAGCATTTCTTTTTTACGAAGTTTTTCTTGAATATGTCATTGTGTAATAAAATAACTATGTAAACGTTTTTTAATTAATTCTTCATTGTGTATCTCTCTACTTGATTCAGGGATCATTAATCTAAGTTCAATCAGATCAATTCATTTGTCTAAGACCATTTTTTTACATTCATCCAAGAAATCGTCTGATAACGATCTTTCTTCATATGGTCTGGGATCAAAACTAGAAAATATATCTATATATGTATCTAGAATGAGGCTCATCTTTCACTCGTGCATAGGGATATAGTGGTTTATAGATTCTGGTATATTTGTTTTTGGTGTAGACATGAGAGATTGCTACATGTAAATATAATGTTGATATACTGATACTATAGAAGTTTGCAATCAAAAAAAAGAGACCATCACTGATCCCTTCCTCTCTTTAGCTCCTTGGCCCTTTAGCTCTCTTACTCATCCATCTTCGTATCTTCACCTTGTTCTTCAATAGTCATACCAATAATTGCTTCATCAGCAGACATCGCATCAAGTTTTGATTCATCTTTTACAGCATCTCTATTGATATATACAAACATTGGCATCAACATCGGTACACGACCTATGTTCTTTTCGATAAAGCTACCTAATTCATCTTTAATCATTTTTAGTATCATTTTAACATCAGTTGTTTGTTTTAAGTGATTGTAGTATCTCTTTTTAACAAATTCAACGATATCAGTATGTACTTTTTGTACTTCAGACGAATAAACAAATCATCTTGATTCAATTTGTACATTACCAACAAGTTCTCTACTCTTTGTGTCGATTTTGAAAATGAGTGATAATACACCATCTTCAGCCATGATTTGACGAGCTTTGAT
>JAYTKZ010000013.1:0-1698 GCA_043729885.1 bacterium | reverse complement strand
ATTGCTTCGTTATCACTCGCAATGACACATAAACCTTCAGCTCCTTGGCTCGACAGTTCTCCACGAGATTCTTCGCTACTCACAGAATGAAGAGAGGTAATCTCCCATCTCTTTCATCAACTCCTCTCTCTCATTCCACAACCTTTTCATTTTGTGTTGCCCTCCTAATTTACCCTTTGACTCTAAATATCTATGAAATGTTCATGGTTGCAAAAATTGTATATGTAATTTCTTCATCAATACATCACCTTTGCGTTTTGCTGCATAATCAGAATTATGAGATTGAATATACTCTTCAAGTGCTGCAACAAATAATGACTTATCCACTGAGATATTATTTTCAAAATCAATAAACCATTGATGATATCATCATTGATCTTCAACAACTGCTGTTGCAACATACTCAGCAAGTGGCAGTCCGCACTTCTTACATGCGAACTCTATTGCAGCATCTGTTGTATGTACCATAAGTTCTTCACCAAATGCATTCAAGAAACTTTTTGTTCTACCTGCTATACGAATTCTGACAGGATCAAGTCATGTAATTTCAACTACATCACCAATACGATATCTTCGCAATCATCAGTCAGTTGTAATAATTAATTCATAACGTTTACCAATTTCTAATTGTGATAGAATTAATACTTGTGGATGTGGATTATGTATTTGGTCAAAGGGAATAAACTCATAAAACACATGATGCAGCGTCGCTAAGAGCATATCATCAGTATTTTTTTTATCTTGTACTGCAAAAAATCATTCTGAGGCATTATAGTTTTGCCAATATGTAACTTGATTTCATGGCATCAACTGAGATAATTGTTGTTTATATGGAACAATATTAACTCATCATCGCAAAAATAATTCCAGATGTGGCCACACTTCCAAAATATTTTTTTTACCAGTTTTTTCTAAAAGTCTTTGTAAAAATAATGTAAGCCATGAAGGTACTCATGCTAAATACGTAATATCAAGATCTTTTGTCTCTTCAATCATTGCATCTAATTTTGCATCGAAATTCTCCATAAAACTAACTCATGGCGAAGGTTTACGAAAGCGTTTTGTATACCATGGTGCATTTGATTGCAATATTGCAGAAACATCTCACACATTCATAGTATTTGGAGAAAATGGATTTGAGACTAATCTTCATCACATGATTAATCATTCACCTCCAAATAATAATGATTCATAACTCTGTTGCAGGTACAATCACAATCACATTTTTCATACTGCATAGTGATTTTTCTTCAATGCTTCATGAGTAATTGGAATATATTTACTTGTGGCAGTTGTTCATGATGATTTAGAAAAAAAAGGAACTTTACCATATCGCAAAATATTTTTAGCTCACTGTAACATTGATTCTATATATGGTTGCAAGTCATCATATGTTGATAATGGGACATTATTTTGAAAGTCTTCTATCGTTTTTATTGCAGAAAATCAGTATTTCTTTCATCGTACAGTTTGTGTATTTTGAATAATAAAATAACGTAACAAACGTTCTTGGTACGTATTATCGCTCTTTCACTTTGGACAAAAGAATCGTTTTGCTAGTGGACGAATAAGTCTTCCACGGATTAATGCTTTCATGGGTTTTTATATCGTTCATGATATATAAATACACACACTCAAATAGTAATAAACACATCTGCAAGATTAAATACTGGAATAATTTGTATGTTTAGCCAATCT
>JAYTKZ010000012.1:0-1503 GCA_043729885.1 bacterium | reverse complement strand
AATATCATCAGTGCTTCTGCTTGATCATTGTCTAATCAGCATTGGGCAGCTTCGTCTAGTGTATACCAAATAGAGCATAGATGTCATGTGAAAGTAATCCTTGGTGTTACGAGTTTCATAAAATCTATCAATCATTTTGGAGCGCTATTGAAAAGATTTTTTACAAGATTATCTTTGTCAGCTCAATATGCAGCTAATTTCATAGCATTTCATAGAGTCCTCGTACTATCTTTTTGAAATTGGAAACTTCATGTATCAGTTAGAAGTCACATATATCGATGAGTTGCAATTGCTGCATCAATCAATGATGGCCATAGCTCATGACAGATTTCTAATAATAATTCACAGTTACTACTTGCATCTACATCTTTGAGTTTCAACGCATGCTCAGTTAAAAATCATGCGTCATCGATATGATGATCTACTACAAACATATTCGCTTTGTCAAAATACTCTTCGTGTCATTGTGTAAATCATCCTATACGACCATATCATGTGAAGTCCAAGAATCAAATAAGATCATACGATCAGTAGTCAAAAGTTGTTTGTATTTTTTCTATTCATACTGCAAAATTATAATACTTTGCTGGTGTAATAGGAGTGAAACATGATACTCTTTTACCTAATTTTTCCAAAATACTTGCAAGTCCCAATACTGAACCAACTGCATCTCAATCAATATTGTTGTGACCAAAAAGTGCAATAGTTTGAGCACTATCTATCTTGGCTTTGAATGCTTGGAGTTGGTCGGCTGTAAACATGTAATAAAATTAATAGTTAAAAGTTCATAGTTCATAGTTCATAGTTTTGTAGATTATGTACTACTAACTACTACCTATGAACTATCTTTGTATCAAATCTTTCTCAATCAATGTCTTTGATAAATCTCCAAATATTTTTCATGCAGTATATTCTCAGTATTGATTACTTCTCGGACGGCGTACTTGTATTACTATAATATATTTTAAATTTTCTTTAGTTACAATTCCTACAAATGATGCGTTTGTCCATCATGCTCAACTTCTATATATTCACTTAAATGCAATTTGTGATGTTCATGTTTTTCAACCAAGTGTATATCATGGAATTCCAAATTTTCTTGTTAATCATCCATATACAACTTCCCACAATGCTTCTTTCATTTTATCTGATGTCTCTTTTTTGAGAATTTGTGTTCATATTTTAATTGGATTTGGGATGAATATTTTTGATATAGGATCATATACTTTTTCTACAATACGAGGTTTAACATAATATCATCCATTTACAATTGCACTATAACCAGCAGCAATTTGTATTGGTGTTGCTAAAAGACCTTGCCCAAATGATGTATTAAAAAATCTTGCTAATCAGGCATTTGCTGCAGTATCAATATATCCAGGGTCTTCTCATGCAAGTTCAATGTTTGTTGCTTGTCCAAATCAAAATCTATCCATATAATTAAAGAATGCTTCTTTTTTTATTTTTTGAGCAATTCTTACCATTCATACATTACATGAATAG
>JAYTKZ010000011.1:0-5275 GCA_043729885.1 bacterium | reverse complement strand
TTCCTTTCACATATTCTAAGTTTTGTAGTGTACTATACTACTGTACTTAAAAAAGAATTATTTTGACCACTCTTCTCAACCGTAATCAAGTTCTTCTATTATATACTACCAAATTTTACAGCATTAAGTGTACAAGATTTTTTTGATGTGCCGTACTTACCACAAGTAATCGGTAAGTCATTTTGATTTGCAGTTTGATTCCATATTATCTATATAATTATACTATTATATATAGCAGTTAAAATATTCAATAAAAGACAATTCTAGTGTATCTTTTACACTTTGTACTATAGTATGGTAAGATTCCTTTCTAACTTTGACACAAAAGCTCCTGCTAAAAATTACGCAGAAGCTGTACAAGAGTTTGGCTTTGATAAAGTAGTTTTTCTTCGTAGGCATAAATTGTATTTTATACTCTACACGCTAATTCCTGTTTGGACATCAGTAGTAATGATGATAATATTAATTTTATCTATGATAAATACTGGTAGTATAGAAACTTGACTATGAAGTTTTGTTGCTCAACGTAGCGTGCAAATAGTGCTTACATTACTTGTTTTATATCTACTCCTACTAGCACGAGCTAGATATTTTAATTATATACTAGACTATACAGTAGTAACTCCTACATATATATCATCATATAATCAAAGTGGAGTTTTTAGTAGAAAAATCAGAACTCTTGAACCAAGTAAGATTAAAACAATAGATTTTTCAAGTAAATGAGTTATTAATAGTATTTTTAATTTTTGAGATATTATTATACTACTTGAATGAGATGAATTATGACAATGAGAGATTCGTATTGATTTTATAGCTAATCCAGAAGAAGTAAAAGAAAAGATTAAAGATTTAACAAATAGTAGTATTCCACAATAATAAATTTCTTATATCAAAAAAGCTTCTGAACGAAGTACTTCTGATTGCATCTTTGCAAGAAAGAATACTGAAGTGAAGATGCTTGAAGGATTATAGCATAATAGATTTTTTCAAATTTCCTATAATCCAAAAAAGTCTAGAGCAATCTCCAGACCATATTGATGAATGTATACGTTTTTTTCGCCTCTACCTAGGGCTTCATATAATTCACTATAGATAGTATACTCAGAATAAATTTTTTGTCAAAAAAATCCCAAGCGAAAAACACTTGGGCAATTTTTTTAAGCTTGCGGTCTTAAGTGGACCGTGTTAGAACGTATTTATCAGTTTTTAAAACCGGCAAATACGAGCTAACTGCTATTTGATCGTCATTCCACACATATATATGTGGGGTAATAGCGCCTACGCTGTGGACAGCTGGAGGCAAACTAACCACATATACCCATACAACATCTTCATTAGCAACTGTATGCTTCCATGTAGGAGCACATATCACTAATGCGATCAATAAGCAGGAAATCAAAACATTGATTGCTCGCATATATAGATGATTGTGCCTCTATTATAATATATATTTCAGAAATGTCAAAAAAATGACGATTATTATTGATTTTGTAAAAATTTCTCTTTATAAAGAACTATTTTCTCATCTAAAACACTTAAGTCATCATCAATACTTGCCTTATTCCAATGCAACTTATTGCATTTCACACAACGGAAATGAATTTTTGTAGTTCAATTTCTAATTTCATATTCAAATGGATACATAGCTCACCCACATATTTCTACTGCTACTCTATCACCAGGTATTTTTCAATCAACATGTTGTGATGAAAAGCAAAACGGACAATGGTTGCGACATGTCTTTTTTGCTTCGGGAATGTTTTTTCAACACTCTAGACAAATAAATGATTCATTAATCTTTTTCATAGTATGATTATCAAAGTAAGTTTTTCTTTAATTTTGGCCAATCATGTATTGGAGTTATAATAAGGAGATTAATATAGTTCTCGATATTATTTTGTTTAAGTATAAATGCAATATCTACATATTTTAATATATCACGGAAATACTTACCATGATCTTTCTCATATGTTTTTGGATGTAAAGGTTTATTGTGTGCATCCAAGAAAAAGTTATAAACATTAGTTTTATCTAAAAGTAGTTGTAAGATACGAGTTTTTGAAGTCCCATTCTTTAGATAAGCAATAATTTCATCTTGTCACTTTTCATATGGAGAAATAATACTTGGCATAAAAACTCTATTTATAAGATGTTGAGTTTCATGTGTATATATAGATGATGTTTTAGTTGATCTTTGTCAATTATATACTCTTACAAACTGTTTAATAGCACGAGGTCTGATATAATGAGAGTCTGTAATTCAGAGTGTATCTATATTTTCTTTTTCCCATGATTTATTTCATTCAGCCGCAACTTTAGTAAAATCAAATTTATTTGTGCAATATACATCCACACCAAATCAATTCCTATATACATTTATTTCTCCTTTAAAGCGACGACCTTTGAGCCATGGGGCAACTGACCTTAAAAATAAGTCTCAGTCATTTGTGGTATCACAAATATCATCATATATGTCATATACTTTTTCACGAGAATTCCAAAATTTGAATAACCTCTCAAAAAGAAATTTTCTTTTAATATGAGAGAAAAAAAATGGATCAGTATCTCATTGAAATATCATAGAAATAAGATTGCTTAATTCTTGATTATCATCATTTTTAACTGATAAGTGAAATTTCTTGATTAGAGATGCTAATGTTTTCTTTCTTTCTCGATAAATATCATCATACCTTTTATATTCAGATTCTTCAGCATAATATGGTTGTTCATATCGATATTTTCATTGTCTTCACAATTCACGTAAAAGATCTTTCTTGTAGCGAGAAAGAACTAAGTCATTTATAGATATATCTTTAGCATTGTGTAGTGAAGGTCAGTTCATGAATACTGATAGAGAAATAGGCAATCACTATATATTTATTTCTACAAACATCAATATTTAATATACAAAAAAAATCCGAAGCGCCGTGGAAGCAAAGCTCTCTACCCCCAAAATCAAAGTGGTAGGCTCAGTGTAGCCCTAATAGCATACACATACTCGGCCCCCTGGAGAATACGATGGGAAGGAGAAACGATTTCACACAAATGTCTCAGACTTTTATAATGCACTTATATCTAACGATATTATATTTACAAGAGTACAGATACAAAATCATCTAACTACTAGTTAGCACATTATAAGAAAATTAGTATATGGTGATAGTGACAAGAGATGTAGATATATTATAGCATAATATATTATTAATGTATATAACTCACCCTATGCTCGTTGCATAAGCCATAATCTCTTATCATTTCATAATGAAGTTTAGTCCCATATCATTTATGTAAGTGAAATTGGTATTTAGGGTATTTTTTACTAATACGGTACATATATTTATCACGCTCTACTTTTGCGAGAATTGATGCTGCTGAAATCATAGTAATCTTGTCGTCTCAATCAATTACTGGAATAACCGTAATTCCTAATGCTTTTCTTAGTCAAAAGTCACTGGGTCAATCTATTACAAGTGAGATTTGATATTTTTCTCTAGCAATTCGTGATCTAAGCGATGCTATAGTAAATCTACCACCCACGAAGTGTGCGTGCAATGCACGCATAATACTCTGACGCAATCACCATACTATTCAATGTTTGTCTATATCAGATGCGGAAATCTTTGCGGTCTTATAACAAATATTTTTATTTTCTACTAAAGTTTGGTACAAAGCATTTCTTTGTCATTCAGTTAAGATTTTACTATCTTTACAATTTTGATACAACAAAATATCACGAGCAGGGAAATTATCAAGTGAATCTCGTACCGTAGTGTGAGTTTTAACTTGCTCAATAATGAGACCAACATAGACAGGTCAAGCAAGTGGTCCTCTACCAGCTTCATCAATATAAATATAATACATATCTTAAGGTTGCATAAAGGTATATGTCTTGTAGTTTAATGCCAATGTAATATAGTGAATAGTATATTTTTATAATGATTTTAAAAGATGAAAAAAATAAGTATTATACTTCTTATAGTAAGTTCAGTATTTATAGCTGGTTGTGGAGAGAAAACCGTTTTAAATCAAGCTGTTTTAGATGATCCTAATCATATTACAAAGATATATGCGATATGAGATAGTATTACTGCTGGATATCAGCTCCCTATAGAACAATCACGACCATCACAATTAGAACTTATATTACAAAATATCTGATTCAAAAATTATAAAGTCATAAATGCTGGGAAATCATGAGATACTAGTAAGCAAGTTAAAGATCGTCTAGAACGGTCAATAAGTGATTCAAAAACTTGAGATATAGCTATACTCACCATATGATGAAATGACTGATTTCAATCTGTGCCTGTTTGAATACTAGAACAAAATATTCGTGATATTATAAATGTATTACAAAAAAGATGAATGAGTGTTATAATTGGTTGAATGCAAATATCTACAAATTTGGGTTCTGAATATACAACATCATTTGCAGCTATATATCCCAGAGTCGCAAGTGATACAAATACAATATTGATACCTTTTATACTGAAATGAGTCGCTCTTAGGCCAGAACTCAATCTCCCAGATATGATTCACCCAAATGAAGCTTGATATAAAATTATAGCAGAGACAATATTCAAAAAATTAGAGAAAAGTAATTTAATTAATAAAAAATAATTATACTATGATTGATATAAAGAATATCAGTAAAGCATTTACAAGTTCAGAAGGGCCAATTAATATTTTTCAAGACACATCTTTGATAATTGAAGAATGAGTATTTGCTGCGGTTATGTGACCATCTTGATCATGAAAATCAACACTACTAAATCTTATTTCATGATTAGATACTGTAAATAATTGAACTATTGAAGTGCTATGAAAAAATATTGCAAGTCTTTCAGACGATAAAAAAACAAAACGAAGATGAGAACACATTAGTTTCATTTTTCAATCATTTCATCTTTTACCTCATTTAACTGTAGAAGAAAATATAAATTTATCTTTACAATTAAACAATTTAAAAAGACGTTATACAACTGATGAAATACTTGAGAAAGTATGATTAACTGAAAGGAGGAACGCATATCCTTTTACACTAAGTGGATGAGAACAGCAACGTGTAGCTATTGCTAGAGTATTTGTCTGAGAGACACCAATTCTTTTAGCTGATGAACCTACAGGAAATTTGGATGAAAATACTGCTCAACGTATTATATCATTAATAGTGGATTTACACAAAGATACATGAACAACAATTTTAATGATTACTCACGATGAACGCATCGCTGCAAAAGCTCAAGTGCGTTATAAGTTATTTGACCACAAG
>JAYTKZ010000010.1:0-4446 GCA_043729885.1 bacterium | reverse complement strand
TAGCTGGCTTTTCAGCAGTACATGTATTTTGACATGTTAATGTTCCAGTTGCAGTAGTAGTAGCTCCACATGTATTAGCATCAGAATTCACACTACAAGTATTTCCATAATACGCTGGGTTAGCAGGTACTACAGGAGTAGCAGCATTACAAGCACCATTACAATCTATTGTACCAGTTGTAGTAGCAGTAGCTCCACAAGAGTTAGCAGCAGATGTTTTTGTACAAGCGTTTCCATAATTTGCTGGATTTGGAGGAGTTACTGGAGTAGTAGCGTTACATACATTGTTTACCAATGTTCATGTTGTTACACTTGTTCCTCCACAAGCGTTAGCTGTTGATGTTTTAGTACATGCTGGTCCAACAGGTACAGGTACAGAAAAGTTAGTATTTAAACTACATTTTCCACCATTTACATCATTCGCTGTTTTTACAGGAGTATTACAGCTAGGTTCATCTTTAGTTGCCCATGTAGTTATTACTGACATATTAAGAAATCAGTTATTGTCAGTATCTAAACATTGTACAGTAAATCTACCGATATACTTACTTATATAAGTTCCTTGTGATAAATCTCCACAAGAAAGGTTAGTTCAAGAAGTAAAATTTGCTACAGTACATGAGTTTCCATTTAAAGGAGATTGTCCATTATTCGACACCCAAAACCCAATATCATATCTATTTTGAGAAGTTACATTAACCGTAGAATATAAATCAAATGTTGTAGTATCTCATGATGTCCCATTACATCCATCGATTACATTTACAGATGGATTAGAAATAGTGACATCACTCGAATTACAGTTCATGTTGTTTGATGCTCCATATGAAGTCAAACATGATCATACTGTAGTAGCAGCTTCTACAGATTCAGTCTGCGTCGAACCATACTGTAAATAACTTGTTGGTTGTAAAACCATTACTGCGAGCATCATGAACGCAGTTAAAATTCTAAACGATTTTTTCATAGGCGATGAAAAAGAGGGTTAAAGGCAATCTCATATAGTTATATTCTTGTATCAAATCTTCAAATTACTTACTTTTTTTGTATGTAAAGAAGTTAAGATTTAAGGTTACATTAAGAATGTTACCCATATGCTAATCATTGTCAAGTACAATTTAAATAAAATGTCAATAGTTGTACTCTTGGCAATGTATCTAAATTTTAAGAATATGAATTGTATTTTTGATTATAAATTTATTTATAATACTGTAGTGATAATAAAAAATATATATAATCGGAATATTTTCTTATAAATTATTACTAGAGGAGCTTATTCCCATGTAAGTAACCCATATCCCATAAATTTCCTTGATACACATAATTTTTCCTAGCTTATTCTTTGATTTTCTTGTCGTTTTTTTGACAATTGCAGCATTTGTCAGTATAATAAATGTAGTTTATTAAAGCTATTTGAACCTATTCATGATACCATTATTCTTGACTAAACAGATTAATATCCCCAGAAAAAGACTTCTGACATTATAAGTATGTTTCTTTTTGTCGTTTTGAACAGATTTATTTTCAATTGGTGCTACTGCAAACGACACTGTAGATTATCTTTTTTCTCTCAATAATATTGAAACAATACCATCAGATAATGTGTCATATGAATATCCAACATGGGCAAAAATGAATCCAGAAACGGATAAAACATCACTGGCATATTGGGTTAAAAAAGTATTGCCTTATGCACAAGATAGAAATAAGAGTGCATATTTAGTATATCCAAAGGCAGGGATCATAGTCCCTGTATTGAATCCCTCAGCAAGTGATGCAGCATTGATTAAACAATGAAAAGCGTTTAACCATTATCCATACTTGGAAAATGGAGCATTGCATTATTTTGGAATATGACCATCAGCATGAGCGGGGAATATGTCGATAGCTGCACATAGCTCGTATCTCAAACAAGATACAGGTCGTTATAAAACTGTATTTCAAGCTCTTGTGATTACAAATCCATGAGATGTCGTATGGTATTTTCAGAAAAATAATAGATGAACATTTGATCGTTATGAGTATAAAGTAGTACAATCATATGAAACAGATAAAAATAATGTATCAATCCTTGGATATGACAATGATGGTAAATCATATTTAACAACATATGGATGTTACCCTATTTGATCAAATGAAGCAAGATGGGTAAATAAATCACTTTTGAATGGAATAATATTGGATCATTCTTCATTGGATGAAAATGTGGATACACCTGCAGAATGATTGTCGTTACCAGTTAATATTGAATTTCTACCTGATACTACACCAACTCCAAGACAATTGATTTGACTTAATGCACTTGATGCAATAGTTGCAAAAAATATGCCAAAGAATATCTTGTCTGTATGATCTACAACTAATGCATCACAAAATTCACCACAAGATATAGGAAGTCAAATAGCTGCTGCTATGAAGCTTAGAAATGGTCCTGAAACAGTAATGCTATGAGCTGCACCAATACAAGAACCAACTACAGTATATACTTGATCAACGACAACTGGAACAGATTCTAAACTTGCATTGAGACAAAAAATTCTTGCAGCTAATAGATTGAAACAAGAACTTGCTGCTGAAACTGTAGTAGATACAACACCTAGCAAAGAACCAAATAGATCTATCGCTATAGATATTACTGATACGAGTAAATTGATGAGAAATATTATAGTTGAAACCACAACACTTAGTGTAGGTGATGTGATTGAAATGCCTACCGTTGTGAATCCAATCTTGGCTACAAATGCGTGTTATACTCCAAAAGAAAAGAGTATTATTTCACTTGGGAAGAAAACAAAAGCAAGAGACCAAGTAGTGTTTCAATGATTGATGAATGCATATGGATTGACAAGTTATACTGATACTGATGCATATAATCCTGATAGCTGATTAAAGAGAAATGAAGCTGCTAAAATACTTGTAAATTTTGCTAAAAATGTGTTGTGTAGACAACCAAAAGATACATACAAAGAATGAATGTACAAAGATATCGCTGGTACTGATGCAACATTGTTGCCGTATATCAAACAAGCATTTGAATATGGTATTATGAAATGAGGGAAGTGAAAATTTAGACCACTTGATAGAATTAGTAAACAAGAATTTATTGCAGGTATGATGAGAATACTATTGAATTCATATCTAGCAGAATGAAACACAAGTGATTGGTATAAAAACTATGAAACAGTATTTGCAGACTATGGTCTCAAAACATTAATCCTAACTGATAAAACTATTAATAGATATGATATGAGTAAACTTTTCTATAGAATTTATTATAGCGATGCGTATCAGGTGACAGATGGGGGGTATATTCTTCCGAATACAGTTGAATAACTCGTCATTCTGAGCGGAATGAAATGGAAGCGAAGAATCTCATTTAAGATGAGATTTTTTCTTATCTTTGTCAGTTTTTTTCTAGATTTAATAGTATATTATTCTTTTATGAAAAGATGATATGTATACATGATCACCAATTCATCTCACTCAGTATTGTATACTGGAGTTACTTCCGACCTTCAAAAAAGGATATATCAACATATACAATGAACCTGTGGATGATTTTCTAAAAGATATAATGTAAAGAAGTTGATTTGGTATGCAGAATGTATAACAATTAAAGAAGCAATTGAGTATGAAAAAATACTTAAATGATGGATGAGAAAGAAAAAGATAGATTTGATTGAGAAGGATAATCCTGGTTGGAAGGAGATTGTTATAATATAGTAGACAAGAGATCCTTCGGTTCCACTTCGTTTCCCTCAGGATGACAGGACATCGCATCGCTTAAAATAAAGACTATTTTACACTTTCTATATTTCCCATGGTTGCAATCCAAATAAAAAAACTAAGTGCAGAAGCTATACTCCCCACTCAAAATAGTCCTGCAGATGCTGGATATGATTTGTACAGTGTAGAAGAGTATTTGTTACAACCGTGAGAAAGGAAAGTATTTCCAACAAATTTGAGTTTGGCATTGCCACATGGGTATTATGCTCGTATTGCTCCGAGATCGGGGCTTGCTGCTAAGCATGGAATTGATGTATTAGCAGGTGTGATTGATGCTGGCTATAGAGGTGATTATGGAGTAGTATTGCTCAATACAAGCTCTGAACCATTGCAGATTACTAAAGGGATGAGAATTGCACAGATGATTATAGAAAGATGTCACCAAGTAGAATTTGAACAAGTCGATGAACTAGAAATGACACCAAGGTGATGAGGTGCATGGGGGAGTTCCGGGAAGTAGTTAGTATGATTTATTATGCTAGAGATATCTCGACTCGTTTCACTCGCTCGATATGACTGGAGTTAGGTAGTAGTAACTGAACTCGTTGCACTCGCTCGATATGACTTGAGTTAGGTAGTAGTAACTGAACTCGTTGCACTCGCTCGATATGACTGCCGCACTTTTTCGTTCATCGGAACGATTTTTGCAAAGCAAAAAAA
>JAYTKZ010000009.1:0-1883 GCA_043729885.1 bacterium | reverse complement strand
GATATCTACAATTAGGTGATATCATGATCAAATATTTACCATACTCAAATGAGTTTCATGTAGATTTTATTACTCTCATAAAAGAGACAATTCATGCAGATAAAGATTGTTATGATGGATGAAATTATAGGAAACTAGTTTGAATAGCAAAACCATTTCCTGAGGTAAGTATCACTAACACTAATTTATTAGAGTATAATTAATAATCATAGAATATTCAATAATTTACATAAAAGAAATATGAATCAACTTTCAAGAATTATTGAGCCACCAACTACAAAAAAACAAGAACTCGGCTTACAGCAATATAAAAGATATATGTGACATGGCATCATTCCATTTTTGTCTTGTATAGAAACAATACCATCATCTATTGTTGATACACAATGACAATGACTACAAGTGATAGATCTATGATGATGAAAAGGAAGTTTTTGTAAACTTATTAAAGATAAACTACCAAAAGCAAAAATATCATGTATTGATACATCTATTACATGAATATCAAACAAAATTTGATGAATACAAATGATATGAGACGATCTCTTCAATGTACAAAAGTATATTGATAATACTATGTCATATACATTATTAATATGCGTTGATACAATTCATCACCTAGATAACCCAACAGCATTTTTTAATCTCATCAAATCTCTCCCATTTCAAATTTGATTATATATCAAAGATTATATTAGACCTACAAACAATGAACAACTAGAAACAAAAATGCATATGTTATCTACATGCATATATTTGATGTGTAAAAAAGATATTAAAACTGCAGAGCAAGTTATTACACTTTCAAAACAATCACTATTAGCCGCATTGACGATGAATGAAGTAATTACGCATACTAATGGGATTTCTTGAGTAATATGCAAAGAAACAAATAGTAGTATTACCTATGAACTTACGAGAAAGATTTCAGAGTAGAAAACCTTTGCATTCTTGACCTATCTGGTTATATGAAAAGATAGCAAAGTAATATTATATATTTCTAGCATGAGAACACTACAACTCACAACACTCCATAGCGAATTTGATATACTCCAACTAACCCACTGAGAAAATACACTTAACTCAGTATATGGTGCTGGTGCAATTTCAAAACCAAAAATCTGTTTGATGTTTATGAATCCAACGGCGAGAAATATTTCTTGTTTACCAGATTGGCAATGAATTAGAGCTCCTCGAGTATGATTTAAACAAACACGAAAAATGATGTATGATTTATGATTTATTTCTGATGAGATATTTACAAAAACACAGTGATCATCGACACAACGAAGTCCATCGTTTGTCAATGAGTTATATACTCACCTAGCAGAAAAGTGAATCTATATTACTAACCTAGCAAAATGCACACAATTAGATGCAAAAGCTCTACCAGACAGTGTTTTTAAAGCATACTTACCATCAATATATACAGAATTGAATCTTCTCCAAGCTCAACATATTATTACATTTTGAAATCAAGTTAGTAGTATATTGTTGGCGAAAAAAATAAATGTATCTGGATATGAAAAAGATATGCATGAAATACTAGAAATAGAAAACACATCATACAAAGTATATCCATGTCGATATCCAGTTGGTATGTGATATCGCAATATTGATAAAGCAAAAGCAAGAATACAAGCTATCATTTAATTCTTATAATACTCTATGAATATAGGGAAATGATTAGTTGATTGAGTAATATGGCTAAAAAAAAGATTTAATTGTCATATATATCATATTGAACAAGCAATTGTAGCAATTATTCTTGTATCAGTAGCATTGATTACAAAAAAATGATATATAGAGCGAATTTGAGTTATAGCTGTATTCCTTACATTTTGACACGCAAGTGTTGCAGATCGTTTAGAAGAACATGAACG
>JAYTKZ010000008.1:0-5533 GCA_043729885.1 bacterium | reverse complement strand
CATCTTGGTAAAAGATTTGATGCGTGATTTAAAAAAAAGATGAAAGACATTGTTTTTCAATACACATATCCTTTCAGATGTACAAGAAGTAGCAGATGAGTTCGCAATATTGCACAATGGTAAAATAGTTTATGAAGATAAGCCAAGTAATATTGCTGGTTCATTAGAGGAATTTTTCACGAAGACAGTGAGAGAAATTGATAAGAATGTGAAGGTGCAGTAAATTTGCATAGCAAATTTAGGGACTAGGGATAAGGAACTAGGGACTTGGAAAAATAGAAAAGTATATAATTTCTCTTTTTTCTTGTATAAAAAAAAGCCAGTGACCTGAAATCAGGTATGGCAATAATTTTAATCTACGATGTTTTTATCCAAAACATCCATGAAAAGCTGATACACATAACAAGATAAATATGATTATTCCTCCATTTCCACTGAGCTTTACTCCATGGAACTTATCATCATATTTAAACTCGTGACCGCAATTTGGGCATTCGCAATTTTCTTCTTCCATTTATGTTTAATTTTTATGCTTGTATTATATATAACTAATATGAATTGTCAATATTAGAAAATTTTATTCTTAGTCCCTAATCCTCAATCCCTATTCCCAACCTTGCTTTAGCAAGGTTATTTCACTTCTGAAGTCTTTATTGAAGTCACATAATCTGGTTTGAGGATATTGATCATTTGTCCAGGGTAGATTATATTATCTGGGATTGATTCTCATGATGCTTGGAGTCATTTGTTGATAAGCTCACTACAGTAGTATGATTTATTATCTGATGTTGCTTTCCCTCATAAAGCATCTTTAACTCCTCACATAGCATCATAACTTAATCCTACTTGTTGTTTTACATAATGTACGACAGATTCTTTTTTATCTTCAGGCAAATCTAGTGACATCACATCAACTTCTTTTGAAGCAAACGTGAAATATTCTTTTAGAGTAGATGTATGAACTCATTTACTCGTACTATGCGTAAGTATGATTTCTCACGCTTCTTTGTTGTACCCAGTAATTAGCGCTACATGCTCCCACCCTGATCCAGAAGCTGACTGTACTGCTTTATCAAATCATTTCTTTTTAGCATCATACTTGAAATCTCACCAGTTGAATAATAGAACTTTTCATACTGGAGAAGTGGTTCAGTTATTTGTAATAGCATTTGTGAAATATTCATACTTTGTTGTTGTTTTGGGGACTTTTCACTCTTTCTTTTTTGCTATATCATATATCCCATCTTTACACCTACTCATCAAGTATGAAATATCTGATTTATCACTAAGTGACATATTTGCTGATAAACTTTTTTCATATTGAGAAATATATTTTTGAATTTCAGTGATATTATTTTTTTCAATTAATTCATTAAGTTTCATCGATCATTCTTCTGATGAAAGATGATTAAATCATGATTGTAATTTGAATTTTAATAGTTTACCAATTACCTTCCATGCTTTTGATAATGCTTCTCCATATTTTTTGTCCTTTAAGAGTTCACCAATTTCTTTTAATCATTCTTGATCTGGTTCAATTAAATCTTTTTTCTCAGTTATAGATTTCACAATTGTATTAACTACTGCTGATTCTTGTGTTTCTTTTTTCAAATCTTCGAGTTTATCTTTTATGACAGAAATTTCCTTTTGTTGTTCAATGGTTTCTTCTTTTGGAGTATCGACTGTGTTGGAATTTTCGAATTTGTCTGACATATAATTTAAGTTAATATATACTCTAATTATTATATTGAATTCAGCGATTTTACCAAAATTAGACTCCATATACCTATATTGGATATATTAAGTGATATAAGTCAATATACTCTTGATATTATTATAATAACCGATATAATTGAATCCTAACAATACTGATCATTAAAATAAACTAAAAAAGAAAAAATTATGTGTATAACATTAGAAAAGTCAGAAATGACTGCTACAATCGTGGGCGGAGCAGTTAACTATAAAAATCAAACCCATACATTACTTTATAAAAACACAGTACAAAACCTTTCTGCTAGACCAAATGCACTTGTTTTACCTATTATGGGTAAGGTGCTGAAGGTAGAAGATACAACTCCTTTCAACAAATTTATGGATGAAATTGTGGATAACACAAGACCATCATTTAGAGGAGCAAAATCAGTTAGTTTTGGTTCTGTTAAAACATATAAGGTAGGTGCATATACCATAATAGAAGCTGAAAATGCTACCCCTGTGGCTATGATGAGGGCAATTAAAAAATTACAGCCAGAACAACGTCCGGATATGACAGATGCTTTGTTGCAATGGTATAAAGACCACTACAATAATCCTACGTTATTACTTTGCTGTTTTACTGGTACGGATACATTATCCTCTCAGCCGATTATGGTTGAATACGAACCAAGAAATTTTAACTCTTTCTTGGTGCCTGGTGCCGATGACCACCATGGTTATATACCAAGCATGGGATCATACACAGACCGGGATCATACACTCATATTTGGCCAGTACAAAAAACCTACTCTTGTAATGGGAGGTAATACTATGAAATTTTCACAGGATGTACCTATGCAATTACAAAATGGTATCTGGGATTCGACTAAATTACCAAATACCGGTAAGAACTGTGATTGGGTTTATGTAAAAGACCCTACCAGTTTTACCTGGAGTCTACAGGAAGCAGTTACAAAAGAAGAAATTGCATCATTATTTTAATGCCTGCAAATACTATTTTATAAGGGAGCGTATTATACGCTTCCTTTTTTTTGTATTCTTGAAATTAATACGCTATCGCAAACAAAACTCTTTGATTACTAGCATTCCCAGTCTTGATACATACTCCTTCTTCTTGTTTTGCATCAGCAGGAATACAACGAATAGTGGCTTTTGTCTCTTGTTTGATAGCTTCTTCTGTTGCTGATGTTCAATCCCAGTGTGCTAGTACAAATTTACCTTCATCGAGTGCTTTTTTGAACTCATCGTATGTATTTACTTCAACTGTATTTTGTTCTCTCATAGTTTTTGTTTTTGCAAAAAGAT
Organism: bacterium; assembly: GCA_043729885.1. GTDB lineage: Bacteria > Patescibacteriota > Gracilibacteria > Absconditabacterales > Absconditicoccaceae > JBDHUW01. The sequence continues at coordinate 2,509 of JAYTKZ010000008.1, read as the reverse complement.
CTTTTTGCATATCATGGAGAATAATTGATATGTTCTCCGCTAATGAATCGCCACTCAAACTTTGTTTAACTGATGTATCTCTACGAAATAGTTCAACAGTATTATTTGCTACATCTCTTGGTCATACAGCGATACGAACTGGTACTCATTTGAGTTCATATTCTGCATATTTTCGACCTGGTGATTTTTGGTCATCTCGATCTATTTTAACTTGCACCGCTAGGTGCATATCTCATAGGTATTTCGAACCAACATTAATCGAAGCTTTCTTGAGTGGTCATACTATTTTTTCATCGATGTAGCTTTCAATTAATTTCTTGTCTTCTTCATTCTTCCAAATAGGCACTATCACGACATGGTATGGAGCAATAGCAGGCGGAAGAACTAATCATTTATCATCAGAGTGCGACATAATCAATCCACCCATCATACGAGTACTCGCTCATCGTGATGTTGCCCATGCGTGCTCACGAGTGTTATCCTTGTTTACGAATGTCACATCAAACGCTTTCCCAAAATTTTGTCCGAGGAAGTGAGATGTACATGCTTGCAATGCTTTTCCATCTTGCATCATACATTCAATAGAATACGTATTTTCTGCACCAGCGAAACGCTCATTTTCTGACTTTTCACCTGGCACTCCAGAGATAGCTAAGAAGTTAGTGAAGAAATCTTGATAGACATTCCACATCTTTATTGTTTCTTCCAACGCTTCTTCTTTCGTAGAGTGAGCTGTGTGTCATTCTTGCCAAAGAAATTCAGCAGTACGAAGAAATAATCTTGTACGCATTTCCCAACGAACTACATTTGCTCGTTGATTTACGAGAATTGGAAGATCACGATATGATTGAATTCGGTCTTTGTATGTATTCCAAATAATTGTTTCTGATGTAGGACGAATAATAAGTTCTTCTTCTAACTTAGCTTCAGGATCTACTTCGAGAATTCATGTTTTTTCATCTTTTTTCAAACGATAGTGAGTTACAATTGCTGCTTCAGTAGCAAATCACTCAACATGTTTTGCTTCTTTTGTGAAAAACGATTTTGGAATGAGAAGTGGAAAGTATGCATTTTGATGTCAAGTAGCTTTGAACATTGCATCTAAATATTTTTGCATATTTTCTCGGATAGCGAATCCATATGGCTTAATAACCATACATCCACGAACTGCAGAAGTCTGAGCTAATCAAGCTTGTTCTACGAGTTCATTGTATCGTGCTGAGAAATCTTTTTCACGCGTTGTAAGTGCCATTAGAATTAAGGATTAAGAATTAAGATTATGATAGATGTGAAAAATCGTTAATAGTAACAACTCTTCGTCTGCCTTTGTCATTTATAGATATAATACTTACTCATGTGTTTTCAATTCATTGATGTGTGTCGAGATAATCTCGTGGTGTCATACCAACAATATGTGCTAGTATTAGTCTAATAGATGCACCATGAGTAATTACTGCTACTGCGTCTTGTCATGAATCTTTGATATGCTCATTGAACCATTCATAGAAGCGTGCTATAACTTTGCTACCATGTTCAATTCTATCGTCATGTTCTGAGAATTTTCATCGAGACATACCTTGTTCTGAGGCGATTTTGCGTATATCTTCACTGAGCATTCATTCTAATTCTCCCATACTTCTTTCTCTAAGTCTAGTATCTTCATTATTTGCTTTCAGTGATGGATGTTGATCTATAATTCCTTGTGCAGTATCTTTTGTGCGTTGTAGATCACTAGACCATATTGCATCGAGATGAGTATTTTTAAATCTTATACCAAGTTTTGTTGTTTGTTCTTTTCAAGTTTCATTCAAGTGGTCTTCTATCTGTCAGTTCAGAATTCATGCTGCATTCATAACTGTTTTTGCATGACGAATCAAGTATAGTAACATTATTTATTTGACTGATAATTAAAATAACTTTATTGTGCAGATGATCAACGTTTTTCCGTAACTGGAACATATTTGAGTTTTTCTCTAATAGTAGTTCGAGATTCTATTTCTCATGTTTCTTCAGCTCATCAAGGTAATATAGCTCATGAACCGACGAATATTCATTGTGTATTTCAAGTATTTTGCGCCGTATTTGTACCAGTAGTTGCTTGATTAGTAATAGGTATACTTCATTCGTATGATTTTACCAGTATAGATATTCAGTAGAGTACTCCATATAGAGATAATCACAAAAGAATACATACTATAATCCAAAACATACGCAATTTATTGTTTGGGATTCATCATTCTATTATCTTTTGTAGTTTAAATCTTCTATAACAAAAATATATATATCCACATGAAACTATTGTTATGAGTACTATGAATAAAATATCAAACAACATTGTATAAGTATAAAGCTAAAATAACTTTACTCAATTTGGAACTTTATAGTCAGGTGATATTAATACCACATGTCATTGATCATCAGGTAATCATGTAGTGAGGCATTCTGATATGAATGGTCATATTTGTTTAGCAGGGAAGTTAACTACAGCGATAACTTGTTTTCAGATAAG
>JAYTKZ010000007.1:0-8626 GCA_043729885.1 bacterium | reverse complement strand
TTGTGCCAATAGTGGATTCTCTTTTGGATCTTGTGGTATAACTTCTAGTATTATGTTTCATTTCCCCAATACCTCTTCATATGATAATATAGTATGTGTGATATCATCCAATGTGCGTCATGCTTGTATCATATCTCCAAATGGTGATTCATATCCATGAATATAGGCGATGATATTTCACGCTGTCTCAGGGAAATATGATAGTTGTAAATGTGGGTATCAATTTTTGTTGCTTGTGTGTGCACGAGATACAATATCGAGTAATGATAAATATCCGTCATAATTTTTTGCAACAAACGTTACAAAGCGAGTTCTGCTCATTGATTTTCCTTGTGTTGTCACTTGTACTCCTAATTCTACTCATATAATTGGCTTTAAACCTTCTTTTTTGCAGAGCTGAAAGTGATTAATAGCATTGTACATACCATTGTAGTCCATCAATGGAGCAGTTGCTGACCCAATTTCTTTTAACCTTGCCAAAATACCTTTGGTAGAACCAATGGCTTCTAGAAGCGAATATTGACTATGTCAGTGAAGGTGGGTGAACATAAATGATAGGGACTAGGGATTAGGGACTAGGGACTAAGGGATTAGTAGCTGTAAGTATAGGTTATTTTATATCCCTAATCCCCAGTACCTGTTCCCTACACTTGCAATAGCAATTTTCCCGTCACACTTGCAACTTTTATTCGTATTCTTATTATGATTCTACAATAACTTTTAGTGATAATTTTGCAAGTGTATGAAAAAATATAATTATATATTTACTAACCGTCATTCTGAGGCAAAACCGAAGAATCTCGTAATTCGTAATTTGAAATTCGTAATTATGTTATCTATTATAACATCGTTTTTTACTAGTTCGTCATCTGCTGCAACTACTACAACTAACAACCGATGACTTGAATGAGTTTCATATACTTCTCGTTCATCTCGATGAGCAGATGAAAAATGGAGATTAACAGCGAGAACTGAATATCAACAAATACTTGAAGCTGCAAAGAAATATGAATGAACAGAAGAAGCAGAACCAACTGAAGCTGAAAAAAAGAAAAAAACTGCAACTGATTATATTCTTTGACTCTTCGCAGGTGAATTCAAAATTGATCGTATTATAAAATGAAAATGAAAAAATGCTCTACGATGGCCTAATCAATATAGAATTCAAAAAACAAAAATACTGGTTCATCATACAGCAGATAATAATAATTCATTACCACAAACAATCGCTGAAGAAAAAGAGTATATAAAAACATTGTATAGATTTCATGCATTCAAAAGATGACGATGAGATATAGGTTATAATTTTATTATCATGCCAAGCGGGAGAATATATGAATGAAGAGCATGATGAGCAGGTGTTATATGAGCCCATGCGACTCGAAATAATACACCAAGCGTATGAATCTCTCTTGTGTGAAACTTTGAAGAAAAAGAACCAACGCAAGACCAAATTAATTCACTGACAACATTAGCAACATCAGTCAGTAAAAGATACTGAATCAAACCCACTGAACAAAAATATTTCTTCCATACTATAACTACATTCCCGTATATAAAAGCTGAGAAACATGAATCTATTGCATGACATAAAGATGCGTGACAAACAGCATGTCCTGGGAAAAATTTATACTCACTGATAGGAGATATTAAATCAGCAGTTGCAGACCGCCTGGCTGGTAGTTCATCAACTGTATCTACAAGTCCTATTGTTGTAGATTCTTCAAATATTGTAGAACTCAAATCAGCATATAATGCAGAATATTGATTTACTCCATCTAAAGCATCTATAAAAAGATTAGAAAGTGCGCCAAAGGTAAATGATATTGCAACGGTTATCAAAAAACCAATATCAGTGTTGTTATATGACGCTAGCACCTCGCTCGAAGAGCGATCTTTATCGTGTAGTCAAACCTGTGCAGTGAGAATAAACGGGACAGTGCGTACAGCCAATGCAGTGAAAATCCAAAAATCTTGAAAACAATTTTCTGTAACAATCTGAACAAAGAAATTACTCTCATCAAAATTTGCAGTGAGTACAAATGGAATTATCACAATGACGAATTATACTAGAGCATCGTGAGCAGTGAAATTAAATACTTTTAAACAAGCACTGTTATTTGCATACTGACCAGTGAAAAGAATTAATCAAGACCCTGCTGATCAACATCATGTAATCAATGTTATGTCACTTGATACATATATGAAATGAATTTGAGAAGCATCTGATAGTCAGTCACAAACAAAAGCAAATGTATTAGCATTGTTGTCAAAGGGATATATTTTGTATTATGCAGGATGAACAATTAGACATCCATCATTACCAAAATGAGCATTGTATGTGATTACTGATGACCCGCGTATTTCACAAAAATACAATGGTGCTGGATGGGAATGAGTATGAAAAAAATGGACAGTAGCATTGGAACAAACTAAATGAACATATGTAGCTTACAATAGTGTATTACCAATTCTACCATACTATCACTGTTCTGCATGATTTACATGGTCTGCAGCAGAGAAACGATGATGGACAGATACTCCATATTTGAAATCAGTTGTAGATAGTCAATGATCTTGTGGATGAGATTTTGAATGACATGGTGTATGACTTTCAGGTGACGGAGCATCAAAAATGGCAGATGAGGGGAAGTCAGTGAAGGAGATATTGGAGTATTATTATCCGGGAGTGGAGTTGATTAGTAGATAATTGTGTACAATAATCGTAGCGACAAGCTTCTGCTTGTCGTGAAAAGTATGCTCACACGATAGAGGAGATCCAGACTCTGGATCCTTCGTTACACTCAGGATGACAAGTTGCATAACAAAAAAAGCACATCGGTAAATCCGATGCACAATATTTTTTAAGTATTACCTTAATTTAGTAAATATTAGCAGTAAGCCAATAAGCGCACATGCTACTGCAATACCTATTCCCCAAAAGTATGGAGTAGTATTGTGGTTCATTGTTCCGATTCTATTTCCAATTTCATAAGCTATCCCGCTTATAATTAGTAATCCTACACCGATATTAAATTTTCTTCCCATTTTATTTATTTGTTTAAGATTGTTTCGAATATTTTTTTGTTTTCTTTTAGTGCTGTGTACATATCTGAATATGTACTAGATTTCATAAAAGCTTGTATTCCTTTTTTTTGACATTCCTGTACATAGGACTCTTCAGAGGAAATCACAATTATCTTTTGTTTTGGAAATTGATCTATAACCTGATTTGTATGCCCACCACGGATAGTACCGTCTAAGATATATATATCACAGTCAGGATGGATCGTAGCAGATTTTTGAGCATCTTCTAGCGACTCAAAGGTAATATAGTGAATATCTTCTCTGAATGCTTCAGTAAGAAACAGTACATACATTGCTGTTGTATTGATATCATCTTCTATAATAAGAACTTTTTTCATATAATTTTATTTAGATTAGTATTATACCTATATTATATATCTATGTCAATAGTATTGAATTATCCTAGCAATACAGTATAATTTTGTTACAAAATAAAAACATACTAACATGAGTAAACCCATTCTTGTCATTCGAAAAAAAATGACTTTAACAGCAAAAGAAAAAAATGATGTGCTTTTAGGTACTGTAGCAGAAAAGAATACAGATACTTACAAAAAAGCCAAAAAATTGTTTGAAAAAACTGTCAGTGCCTATTCACAAATTGGTACTTTATCAACTACAGAAACTAAATTGTGGTTTGATGTAAGCGAGTATTCTGTAAAGATGCAATTTGTTATCGATACAGTCGATAAGAAGAAGTATCAAAAGTTCTCAAAAGAGATGGATCATGCTTTTGATAAGATGAATAAAGAAATGGATGTTGTATTAAAAGAAATGAGTGCTCAAATGGATAAGGTATTTAAGGACCTTGAACCAGCAATGGAAAAAGCGTTTAGTGGATTTAATGAAATTTTAAATGATTTCTTTGGCGACAACAAAAAAACAAAAAAATAATTATCTTCTTTTTTTCTTACGGTGGACCATATTGGTTCACTTTTTTTTATAAATAATTTTTCTAGGTGGAGTATAATGTTGCATAGCTTGATCTAACTCATCTATTGTCATTCGTGCTTGAGAATCGTTACTACGTTGTGCATTAAAATTAATTAATCAGTTGTTGCGTTGTCTATGTAGTGCTATAGAATTATTTAATCAATCGTAGTGATCTTGTAAATACTGTATTGCTTGTTGATGATTCATAGGTACTTTGTTACTTCATGTTCTAGTCTTTCTTAGTCGTTGATACAATGATAAAAGATTTGGTGCAATATCTCATGAAACAACATCTCTATTTATTTGTGCAGATGCGGGTGGTAATCATAATTTACTCCAATCAATACCAAATGGATCATATTTTCTTATCATTCCATATTCTTTTGAGTATGCAACCATAGTATGTGATAGAATATTTTTTTGTGTCAAATGATACTTTTCTCCTAAATATCCTAAGAGTTTTTTAATTGTAGTATATTGCGCAGTAGTCCATTGTTGATAAGAGTATGTAGCTACTTCTATACCTATTGTTTTAAAAGTAACATTTGGATCATGATTCCACGATGCATTACTTTTTTCATTTTCTTCTTTCCCTAAATGGTCTATTTGGACAAGATTATTATTAATTGTTGGCAAAAATTGTAATATTGTCCCGTCACGCTTTATAAGAAAATGTATTTTTCCTTTATTTTTTAAATAATTTACAGCACCCTGTTCTTTGGTTCAAAACATATCCCCAGTACTATGCAGAGCAATATATTCTACTGAATCCATTACAGGATTATTGTCTAATGAATCTGCACGAAGTGTATTGTGAGAGAATTGTTGTTCAATTCAATTGTATTCTTCAGGAGTAATAGCTGGAATTGCTTGATTCCATTGTTCAGCGTAGGGGAGATATGTTTCAAATGTATCAATGTCAGCATCATTATAGCGTGCAATAGTATTTTCTGTACTGTCTTTAATTGAAGTATTGTACGTTGCAGCTCAAGTAGCGTTTTCGCAAGATTGGAACGTTGCAAAAAGTGCGGCAGCTAGTGCTGTATTGCGAAGTGCTTTTACGGTATTTTGAGATGAGCTTTGTAATTTATTATTTTGGAACATATTTCAATTATAGAGAAAGTATAATTTAGATGCAATGAAAACTATTTTTATGTATCTATTGACATAATACAGGTATTGGCTATAATTATATCACACCTTAACCTAAAAAAAAGAAAAAAATGGAATACAGTCAATTATCAGATGTAGTTAAAAAAATGGGTAAAAATGCAGGAGCAAGCACAGGAAATAATGGTGCTGGAACCCCATATCATGTAACTATCAGAGGGGTGCAAGGACACCCTCCATTACGATTTGAAGGAGCAACACAAGAAGAAGCTGCAAAAAAAGCAGATGACTTCCTTACTGCGAACTATCCTTGCGAAAAGAACCGTGCTATATCCGAATTAAAGGGAATGGCACAAAGATGGCCTTAACCTCATACTGGGGTCACAAATAATATTTCATGGGATGATGGTATATCCATCATCTTTTTTCGTACATAGTAATTTTATTGATCAAGACTCATTGCCCGTTGTATTTCGCCCTCAAAACCCTATACTTACCCTAATGCAATCCCTCCAAGAACTGCTTCAAGCAATAGTAAAAATAGAGGATACTGAAGATATGGCAGTGGCTTTCAAAAAGCTCAAAAGAGAGTACTCTAAAGTAAATTGACTCGCTGATTTGCCAACAAATACTGATCTCCTCAAAACATATCGTGCACTCCTGAAAACAGGAGAGATTTCTCGTAGTGAATTTTTGGAATCAATTCTCAAAAAACGTGGTGTAAGATCACAGTCTGGTATCGTACCAATTCAAGTATTAACAAAACCATTTTGGTGTCCTGGTAAGTGTATCTTCTGTCCAAATGATGCGACTATGCCAAAAAGTTACATCAATACAGAGCCTGGAGCAATGCGTGCTTTGCTCAATAATTTTGATCCATATAAACAAGCATACAATAGATTGCTATCATTGTATCTCACAGGACATGCAACAGACAAGATTGAAATGATAGTTCTGTGATGAACATGGGATGTGTATCCAACAGATTACAAAAGAGATTTTCTCAAATGATTATACGATGCATGTAATACATTTGAAATATTTATGTCAAAAATCGATGTGACTGAGAATTCAAAATCAGTTCGTTATACATTGGCTGATTTATGAATGTCTTATCCTGAGACAATAGAGGAGTCTATGAAAATAAATGAAACTTCTGAACATCGTATCATTTGATTGACAATTGAAACAAGACCTGAATATATGACTGATGAGAACTGCCAAATGCGACGTTCTCGATGAGTTACTAGATTGGAGATGTGATTACAGTCTATGTTTGATGATGTACTCGATGCAAATATTCGTGGCCATAGTGTCCAACAAGCGCGCGAAGCAGTCCACAAAATGCGTCAATATTGATTCAAGTTTTCTATCCACTTCATGCCATGATTGTATGGTTCGACAATTGAAAAAGATATTGAAACATTCCGTCTTGCATACAATGATCCACGATTAAAACCAGATGAAATTAAATTCTATCCAACATCAGTAATTCCAAATACGCCTTTGTATGACCTCTATAAATCAGGTGAGTATATACCTTTGGATAGTCAAAGTATTATTGATATCATCAAGACAGTAGAGCGTAAATATATTCCACCATATACGCGTATCAAACGTTTGATTCGTGATATCCCTGAAACTGAAATTGTTGCATGAAGCAAAGTAACAAACCTTCGTCAACTTACAGAAAAAACAATGTTGGATGAAAATCGTGCTGATGGAGATTTAAGAAAATTAATGTATGACCGTTTATATCCATCTGTAACATACTGTGAGACGATGGAGGAATTCTTACAAACCATTGGTAGCAACTCCGCTGAAGCGGATCGTTCTTTGAACGATAATCGTGATGTCATTGCGAGCGAAGCGAAGCAATCCACACAGGACTATGATTGACTAATTACTACCTACGTAATCTGAAAACCATTTGACCCTACAACAATCAGAAACTTTGTATCGCTTGATACCAGAGCAAGAGAAATGAGACATAGAACGGAATGAAAGCCCCAGTTTATAAACTTAATTGCTAGAGAATATAGATCAAGTATGGGAAAAGAAATGTTCCTGAGTTTTGAAGATGAACTTGGATATATTTATTGATTCACGAGAATGCTATTGCCAGACAATGATAAAACTATGGATCGACCTGGTCTGTGAGTTTGAACAGCATTAATTAGAGAAGTACATGTATACTGACAATTAAAACAACTCGCACTTTGATGAGATGTAGTAAAAGCGTCATCCACAGCACAACACAAATGATTTGGCTCTCAACTCATGGCTGCAGCAGAAAGTATTGCTCAACAATCTTGATATACAAGAGTATCAGTAATTTCATGAATTTGAGTAAGAGAGTATTATAAGAAATTAGGGTATGAAATTGAGGGAACGTATATGGTAAAGAAAATATAAAAAATACCTCTGAACGAGACTGTTTTGATTGCTTGCAGAAATATAATGAGCCGAAGCGAAGAATATTTTATAGGGTCACCACCTATATATTTCAAATTTCCTATATTCTAAAAAAACCTGCAGTATACTGCAGGCTATAGTGATTCTATTTTATTGTTATCTCCCCCAGAAATTTTTTCTTCTACTCTTTCCTCTTTTAATTTCAATATATTCAAATAATGCAGCTAATGTGAATAGTAACATATCATACAGGAAGTGCAAGATGATCGCAGCTAGTAAACCGTATGTCAATGCAATATAAAATAAGAACATACCGCAATACCAACTGTTAATCCACCCAAACCATTTTTGATACATATGACCATCCCTGAATAATATATTGGTAGTTATAAGAGAAGCACCTATTACCCAATATTTTGGATGGAAGATGTAATCATGCATCAGTCCAAATGTAAAGAAGTTCGCAATATTCCCTAATATTTTTACATTAAACCATCGCACTAGACCCAAGTAATCTTCATTAAATCCACCTAAAATCCAGTTTGCAATGTAGAGCCCAGCCATAGAGTACATGAATATTAACCATCTAAAGGCTATTTCTTCAACTACCCCTGCTCGTAGACTAATGGCAAATCCTTTGCTTAGTATCTCACTTGGTTCATTATCTCCATCGGTACCAGATATGAGGTATATTACTAAAGATACTCCAATCGCCCATGCAAATAACCACTTCCCAGCTACAAGCCAATCCCAGAGGGCACCTGTAGCATGCCATAATTCAAATCCTCCCATTGGAATTAGACTTGGCCAAAACCATTTGATAACGGGGACTAAGAGGATTGCCCAAAATAACTTGCTAATGAACTTTTTTGCCCACTTTACTTGTGGATTTTCATCATCATTATGACTTAGTAATATTTTTTTTCTTTTCATATTTTTTTTGTTTTTTGTAATTATATGATAATGTAAATATAAATCAATAGTTATATTGACATAATGTATCTATTATATATAATACTATTAGTTTACTACTAATCATCCATATATGGATACCAAGAAGCCTGATATCTTTGATTTCAAC
>JAYTKZ010000006.1:0-6779 GCA_043729885.1 bacterium | reverse complement strand
GCTTTTGTGACAAGGAAATTATAGTCCTACTTCTTGTTTGATATCTGCAAAGTAATTTGAAAAGTCAGAGTCACTTTGATATGTATCAGGGATTTTCTTAATATCTAATAGAAATTCTGTATAAAAGTTTTTAATAATACTGTCAAATACTCATTCACTCAATAATCCTTCATCAAAAGCATTGCGAATTTCTTCTCTCCCTTTTATGATATTATAGAAGAAGCAAATATTACGAGCATTATCAAAAAATTGTTTTGGAGTTATAAATGTTTTTTCGCAATTAGGGTCTCTCGCACCCCAGATATTTCATCAATGTAATTTTAGGTAGTTATATTTTTTATAGAGTGCATGTAACCATCGTGCATTTGTATAGAGCATATGTAATTGTTGTTTTCTTCTTTCTTGCTCACTAAGTGAATTATTTTGAAATACTTCAACAGGGAAATGCATAGTTTCTTCATCCTTTTCTATGATTCATTTAGTAATATTGTGTCTTGCAACAATCATATAGTGTTTATCTCATTGTAAATCAATTTTTTGTTTTCGTTTTTCTTCCTCATTTTCAGGTAGTAAAACTTCTTCTCGCAATATTTCAACTTCATTTCATACTTGAGCATCTCGTTGTAGTGTCATTTTGACTGATTCTTGTGTGTCTTCAGTGTTAATATAATATTTAAAACATTCTCAGACTTTTTCAATCTTAGATATTTCTCAATATGTATATAATTTTGTATTTCATGTCATTTCACAATAGACACAATAAAATTATTTCTTCTGTGATTGTATAAACTTCTCAATTTCATTCATAAAATTTTGTGCATTCTCAGGGAATGTAGGCAATGTATGAATTTCGATAGTTGTAATAGTATCTCATTGTACTATACTATTTACTATAACCTGGTCAGTTTCATCAACTACCTTACCAAATACAGTATGTCTACCATCTAGCCAAGGTGTTTCTATATGAGTAATGAAAAATTGACTACCATTTGTTCCAGGACCAGAATTAGCCATTGACAAGATACCAGGAGTAGAGTGTCTAAGCTCCGGATGAATTTCATCACCAAACTGATATCCAGGTCATCCAGTACCAGTACCGAGTGGACATCCTCATTGTACCATAAAATCTTCGATTACACGATGGAATAAAAGATTATCATAGTATCCATTTTTTGCAAGTGTTACAAAATTACCTACTGTATGAGGAGTTTTATCTGCATGAAGTACTAAACGAATTGGTCATTTTGATGTGTGGATTGTAGCGTTGTGGCTCATTAGTAATTAAGAATTAAGAATTAAGAGTTGCGAAGTGATGTACACTACTATAGAGATTTCTCCACTCGCTATGCTCGGTCGAAATGACCTATGCTTTTTTTGGTTCATCTATACCAGCTCGTAGATTCCATGATCATAGATTTTTTAACCCAGAAGCTTTGAGAATAAGAAATAATTGATTTGTATATGCACCAAGAAATACTAAGAAATAATTAGTAAGAAACACAGTTCTACTTCAACTCATTCATCGCATTTCCATATGTTCATTTAACTGTTCAGGAGTTAAACTTTTTATAACTCATTCTATATATACATAAGCTTCATCTAATGTATTCGCAAATTTATCATATGTAAAATCTACTCATTTATCTTGCCATGATTTATATAGATCTGCATCCCATCATCATTGTTGTATAAGATTAATTTGAGCAGGAGCTTCAAATGCAAGATATTTCATTAGTTCTAGTGCTGTTCTAGTACCTTCTGTTATAGTAAAGTTTTGATTTTCTGCAGTAACTTTTGTTCATAGATGTTTAAGAATTCTAAACTGGTTTTGTATAGCTGTCAGTAGAAGGTCTGTAGAGTACATGATATTTACTATAAAGAATAAAGCTTGCTAGAGATTTCTCCACTCGTTTCACTCAGTCGAAATGACGGTTATTTCAATAATCTACCAACATCAACTACTTGTAAATCTTTCATTTGCTCTACAAACATTTGATCATGGCTAACCATAATAATTGCTCATTCATATTTACTAAGACAATCTGCTATGACAGGAAGATGACGGAAGTTAATATGGTTTGTTGGTTCATCAAGAATTAATAAATGTGGTTTTTGAATAACGAATCTTGCATAACACAATAATCCTTTTTGTCCTTCAGAAAGAGAGTAGATAGGGTTTTTCAAAAGATCACCAGTTAATAAAAACATACCAGCTACTTTAAAAACTTGTTGATCAGTTACTTCATTTGATACTTCATGGAGCGAATCCCATACAAGCATATCCATATCCAATGCGTTGAAATCTTGGCTATAGTATCACACTCTTACATCTTTTCCAATAACTGCATCTTGGTCATGTGCGCCCAATAATCTTTTGAGAAGTGTTGATTTCCCAATTCCATTTGGTCATTCAAGAATATATCTGTCTCACTTTTTAGCAACGATTGGTTGTTGGAGTTTGAATGTTTCTCTTTCATGACTTTTATTCATCAACTCAACATTATTTACTGTAACGATAGGCCCAATATAATTTTCGAACTCGATAGAGAAGTTAGAAATAGTTTTATCATCTTTTCTTACTTCAACTTTATTTTCTTCTGATTCTTCAACTTCATCTCTCATTTTACTTGCAAGTTTACGCATCTTACCTCACTTATTCGCGAAGAAGTTAATTTTCTCTTTCGCATCAGTGATTTGTTTTTCCATACGAGCATTGAGTGATTTTGCTCTTTCAATTTCGTTTGCAATTTGATCTAATGCATCGTAGTAATCTCATCGATATTGTTCAACTTGTTTAGTTCATACATTAACATAGAGGACTCAGTCAGTAAACATATTCAAGAAATCAGCATCATGACTAATTACTACAACTGTTTTATCATATGTAAGCAAAAATCAAATCAAATCACCAATACCATCTTTATCTAAATTATTTGTTGGTTCGTCTAGTAAAAGAATTTCTGGTTTTTGGATAAGAGCATGCGCAAGCAATAATCTTGCTTGTTGTCATCCAGAAAAATCTTTGAGATGTTTATCATAGTTAGCAACTGATAAGTTCACATCTTTCAATGCTCATTCAATTTTCTTATCAAGTTGATAATCCTTTTCCGCAAATGCAGTAGCAAAATATTCCCTCAATGTTAGTCACATTTGTTCTCTAGGAATTACTTGCTTTTGAATTGCAATACTGTTGCCAGGCACAACATTAATTTTCCCAATTTGAGGTTGGATTTCTCATGTAATCATTTTGAAGATAGTAGATTTACCAGCTCCATTCTGTCACATGATTGTTATTTTTGTATTTTGACGTATAGAAAAATCAGCTTCATGAAGAATTACCTTTTTTCAATCGTTGTATGAAAAACTTACGTTATCGAAACGTAGTATTACTGGATTTTGAGCGTTAGACATAGGTAGAGAATAAGTTAATTATAATTAACCTATAGTATATAGAATCAGACCTCAGAATAAAGCTGAAATTAATATGCAAAAATGCTATCAATATCAGTTTTTTTCTATTAATAAAAAACTTATATCAAAAGCATCTATATAGTATATTATTGCATAGATGTCAATATGTATATATAATTCTTAATATTTTATATATTCAAAAATTGCCAAATTTCATTTAAATTATATAATTTATGATATAGAGTATTGTTTTTACATACTATGAATTTATACAATGTCATTAGAATCATATGGCGCATCAGAAGAAGCAGTTAAAACTTCTTATGAAAAAAAACAAAATAATGTTGATTTGGAAAATAATTCAAACACTGAATCATTAGAATCATCAACAGCAACAAATACGTTGATAGATTCTTTGTTGTGTGAGGATAATAATACTTCTCTTGCGGTAAAGCATTTTTTTGAGTGATGAAAACCTTGTATTAATGTCAGTCAGTATGAAAAAGAATGAATTGACCCATTGTGAATTAATAGTTGAACTAAGCATATTGTTACGGATGCAGAGCTTGTTTTTACTTTTTGTAAGTTGTATGAATTATTTAAAACTAATACTAGTGTAGTAGTTCAATATCTAAAAAATAATTTTATGGATGCAAATGATCGTCAAAACCCATGACCTAAAATAAAAAATTTCTTAGTAACATTGGAAAAAACAGTGTGAGACTATAAGTTTGATATGGATATGCAGTGACTACCATGTTTTGGTTACTTGAGTAGTGATAAGCTTATAATTAGTAATGATGTTAAAGTAGTTATAAAAATGCTCAACGGTTGAAATAATCAATTAGATCAGCCGTTTGGTCAGCCGTGAAAACTATGAGGTTTATTTAGTAATGATGAAGAGCCTAGACCAAGTAGTAGGAATTCGTCAAAATCTTTGAATAATGAGAAAGTTAAATGAGATTTTGATGAATTATCAAATAATCAGCTCGTAAATGATAACTGACTAAATTCAAAACCAAGGTATACTTTATGTACAATAAAATGAAAGACTATTCAAATATCTCCTTTATATGTATCAGAAGACTATGAATCTTTAAAGATGATAATACTTGAGAAAGGTAAACATAGAAACTCGACATTTGATGATATTGTATGAGCTACTACTAAAGTTACATCATCACTTTCAAATGTTGCATTGTGAATTTGAGCATTAAATTGAAATATAGTTACAAGTATTGTGAAGCCTATATTTAAGAATGACTGAAAATGAAACAATAATTCTGATAATATACCTGAACCAAAAGATAAATTACCAAATTAATTTTAATCTAAAGTGAATATTATTTTTTTCAAATTATGAGATTGATGTTGTATATTTCTTAATGTTTCTTTGATGCATACTTACTATGCAAAAACGCTATCAATATTAACACTCAACTTCCAATACCCGTAAATACTTCTGGTATATGATATGTAGACGATAGGAACATAATAGCAGCTAACAGTCAAATTGCCCAAAATGCTCCATGTTCTAGGTATTTGAAGTGAGAAAGTGTTTTCTTTTCTACGAGCATGAGTGTCAATGATCTTACAAACATTGCTCCGATTCCAAGTCATAGTGCGATAATAATGATGTTTTTAGTCAATGCAAACGCTCATATCACCCCATCAAATGAGAAACTTGCATCTAAAATTTCTAGATACATAAATGTCCCAAATCATCCAGCAAGAAGTTTTGAACTTTTATTCGATTTTTCTTGTTCTTGCAACAGTGTGCTAAGCGATGATATAATTAGGAATGTAATTACTCACATTATTCCAGAAGTTAGGAATGTTGCTGTTTCTACTACTGGGAATGCAGGTAATTTAGTAATCCCTCGTAATGTAATGAGCGCTACAATAACTTCAATTGATTCTAATTTTCCTCGTTTTACTAAACGCTTTTCGATCACATGTACCCAATGTATCTTTTTTGTTTCATCCAAAAAGAATCATAAGAATACCATAAATAAGAATGATCAACCAAAAGCCGCTAGTACTATATGACTTGATTCGATTATTGCTTGGTACCTGCTAGGGTCTTGAAATGCAATTTGTAGTGCTTGTCGCATTGATACATCTCATATGATACTTACAATTGCAACAGGGAAAATAATTCTCATTCCAAAAACTGCGATGATCATTCATCGTGTCAAGAATCTTTTTCTCCATACTGCATTCATTTTTTCTATTTCTTTAGCATTGATGATTGCATTGTCGAATGAAAGTGATACTTCCAATATTGCTAACATAATAGTTATGAAAAGTGCATGTGTTCATCACACATAAAATGCTAATCACAAACAAATAGCAGTGAAAATAAATGAAGCTCTGAAGTATTTTAACATGAGAATCTGTGAATCTAAATAATAAATATATGTAATGCCCGCTCTTTGTCTACTGATTTAGGAAATCAATTTTCGCTCGATAAATACCAGGAAAAATGTATATATGAAGTATGAAAAATATTTCCCGCACACTGTGATATTATATGCTCGGAGTATTGGTTACGATAGTAGCGATGCCTATGGCATCATATGCTGCTTTTTCTATCGATACTGGCAAAGTTGAAAAAACTCGACTAGACTGGACAAATGCTTTGAGAAAGGAACAATGACTTGCAGCATATACAAAAAATAGCAAACTAACGGCTACTGCTACTGAATGGAGTACTACTGCAAAAAATCGTGGATATATTGTTCATGAACGTGTAAAATGAGATTGATATTATAATTACGCAAAAATTACAAAACGATTTGCAGATCGTAGTATCGTATTCCAAAATATTTGATGAATAACATATAGTGAAAGTATAGGGTATGGTTATTTATCATGTCGTGATGGTGATTGTACTGATGCTTTGATCAAAGCAACAAAATCTACACGGCAATTTTTTATAGGTGAGAAATGAAAAAAATCTCAACCTCATTACAAAGCATTGATTAATAAATATTTCACAATGATGGGCGTTGGAATTACGGTTGATGAGAAAACGAAGAGGTACTATATTACGATACATTATGGGACGAAAATAGTCCAGAAGTAGTTAGGAGTTAGTAGCTAGGAGTTAGGTCATTCTGAGCATAGCGAAGAATCTCATGATAGCTCTTGTTTTCAATATACCAGACTAATACAAGTTTACTATAAGATCCTTCGTTTCACTCAGGATGACGCGCTGTTATTCATGTTTCGTTAAGCTTCCAACTCTCAAAAAATTCATCCATTCGTATGCTGCTTTTGCATGTTCGACAAATAAGTCAACTATATCTGCTTCTAAAATTTCTTTATCAGAAAAAGTTTTATATACGAGGTGTTGTTTGCGTTGT
>JAYTKZ010000005.1:0-2589 GCA_043729885.1 bacterium | reverse complement strand
AATGAAAAAATTATAGCAGTTCAAGCTGTAAGAGATGGAGACGCTATCGGTATCGTTTCTCAAAAAGGATATCTATCATTGTTCCCAGAAGCACAATGTAGACCAATGGGGAAAACAGCTTGATGATTGAAAGCAATTGATGTAGCTGCATGAGATGCACCAGCAGCGTTGTTTATTCTCAAGAAAGAACCATTTATCCTCATCAATAGTACTAATGCTGCTAAGATGATTGCTGTTGAAGATTTGATGTTTGGTAAGAAACAGTGAATGTGAAAAAGAAATGGTAAGATTATACAAGTAGCTGAAATGACATGAAAAGATAAAGTTGCAGGTTGATTAGCTATGACAGAATGATCTCTTAGAGTTAGACTTACAACTGGTGAAATCAAAAATATTCATTCAGACAAGATACTATTGGATATGCCAGAAGCAGAACTAGAAAAGATTGTAGCTGGATCTATCGATTGTGTATATAGACCTTGGGAAGAAAAAGCTGAAAATACAGCATACAAGGAAGAAAGAAAAGCTGAAATGAAAGCAGATAAGAAATTGATGGAAGTTGACGGTGATGAAGAATAAATCAATGTATAAGGTGGAATTTTAAAAGAAGCCTCTCATTCGTGAGAGGTTTTTTGAATGTAAAAAAATCCCCCGGCAAAACCCGAGGGACAAATAATAATCTTATTAAGATTCATATTTCTCTCCAAAAAAAACTGGAGCAAGAATTTTGTCTATGAAGTCAAATCCTTCTTGCTGTGATGCAAATTCTTTTGGCTCCTTTAAGAATGATAGTGTATCATTCTCATATCGAATATTTTCGATAAATAACACAAACCTCCATTCATCCTTACTTCCTGCTTCTTCTTCAAATTGGACAAATAAATGTTTACGGTCGGCTGTTATAAGTAGCCATTTACCATTTACTTTGATAATTCTAAACATAGCAATTTTATTTTATTGGTGATGAATTCCTTGTAATTGTCGCTACTGCATGATAAAAATCATGAATATATCTATGTACATCTGGATGTAATGGTGCAAAATCCTTTTCAGGATACATCATAAACCCCATGAAATATGCAGCGGTTGCGTCTGCAAAGGATTCACGAAGCCATAAATCTTCGTCATTATCTTTGCTATAACCAGCAGTATATGAGCCAAATGGCCCATATTTTACTGCTAATGAAGCGAATCCTTCTACATACTCATTACCACTTACCTGATCACCATTTGGCAGGGTCAAAGTATATGAATTTCTTTTATCAGCAAGCTCATCTATTCCAAGGAACTTCTTTGCGTAATACAAAGAGAAATACGCCGCATCACTGAATACATGACCCAATTCATGGAAGAATACATATGCAAGATATATATCAATCACGAAAATTGGATATGTTTCAATGGGCATATACATAGTAATTACGCTCCGGTATGGATTTTCGTCAAGCCATGTTGCTCTTCCCCATGGCAAACTGAATTCAGATGCTGCTTCTGTAAATTTATTTGTTAACGGGCCATTTGGAAATATCGATTCATCATTGATATTCTCATATGTAGCTATGCTCCTAAACCAGTGTGTATCCAAAATCGAGAGCACTGATATATGCTTTCTATTTAGAGTATTTTCTGGTAATAATTGCAAGAATCTCTGTAACCTCAATATCACAGCTTCTAAATCGCTTGCAGTCCATATATCATGTTTATTCAGGTTAGCAGATATTATAATATCAGCTATTGATGAAGTGTGACTAAGTGGTTTGCTAAGCATTTGCTTATAACATTCACGCAATGTAGGGGTAATTTTTATTATTTTTAGCACATGCTCCATATCAAACGGAAGTGTTTTATTTTCTGTCATAATAATTTTTATTTTTGGTATTTCTCTAATAGGTTTTTTGTCGATACAATATATTCAAATCTAGGAAAGTATTGTACGTTATGATGTTTGCAAAAAGCTTCATATTCATTTGCTAATTCAGGAGATAGTGAATGTAAAAGGTCAATCGTACAGTATGCAATGATTTCACTATCACAAACACTTTGGTACTCTTTCCTCATACTCATGAATATTTGATAAAATCCAAATATTGCATAGAGTATCAAATGCATAATGTTTAATTGAAAGGTATCATACATAAAAAACACTATAAATACAGTTGCTGCTGCCATAATACAAAAGCAAATTGGCAACCACAATTTAGATGATTTCTTATGTTGAATAGCTATATATGCATCCTCCAACATTACAATATCATTTCTCCATTTTTCAAAAAAGATATCTGAATTCATATATATAAATTTTAAGGTTCACGATAGGTATATACTATATCTAATAGGTCGATAGAGTCAATATTAATACAATTGCAGATACAACGCCAAAATATACACTAACGAGTAATTCTTAATTCTTAATTCTTAATTAATGATAGTCTTCTATGGTAAGTGAAAAGTATGAACATCATTTCAAGAACTCTGTACATACCTAGAGAAAGATTGTCTATTGATGGATGATACTGATCGTGATGATGCAATATTAGCAAAAGCAACAATTATAGTTCCTACTCCATGAGTTTCACAACTCCATGATAT
>JAYTKZ010000004.1:0-2774 GCA_043729885.1 bacterium | reverse complement strand
TATATTAATCCATTCGATCTACCTCCCCAACTAAAAGATACAGAATATGGGAAATGAGATTTATTGAGATCACAAATCGCAAACTTGATTTGATTAGTAGCTGTATTGATTGGAGGTCTGGATGCACAAGAAGAAGCATTGTTAGACAAAGCACTTCAATCTACTTACTCATTGAAAGAAATTACACTTGATGATGATGACTATACTGGTAAAAAACCACCTATCATGCAAGATTTGATAAATGTTCTTGATGGTATGGATGGATGAAATATGATTGCTATTAAACTTAGTAAATTTGCATCTGGTACATTTGGGAAACTATTCAACAACGAAACAAATGTAGATTTAAATAATGCTCTTACTGTATTTAGTATTAGAGATATTGAAGACTCTCTCAAAACTCCAGCCATGTACAATGTATTGAATTTCATCTGGGCAAAGATTAGAGCTAATAAACAAAAAAGATTACTCGTAGTAGATGAAGCATGGATTATGATGAAACACGAAACATCTGCTAGCTTCTTGTTTGGTATGGTAAAAAGAGCTCGTAAATATGGATTAGGTATTACAACAATTTCACAAGATATCGAAGACTTTGCAAACTCAGCATATGGTAAACCAATTATTACAAACTCTGCTATGCAATTCTTGCTCAAGCAATCAACTGCTTCAATCAAAGTATTAGATCAACTTATATGATTATCTGAAGCTGAGAAACAACGCTTGGTAGCAGCAGGAATTGGAGAAGGAATTATATTCGCAGGGAATCAACATGTGGCTATTAAAGTATTAGCATCGCCTTATGAAAAAGAATTTATTACGACTGATGTAAAATAGTTTTAACTATTTAATCTACAATAATGGATTTAAATAAAAGAGATCATGCATCTACAATGCGTTCTAAAAAATCAAATAACTTGATTGCCTCTTTAGCACATTTAGAAATTACTAGTAGTGATTTAACAAACACTTTTGCTTTTAATGTAAAAGATAAATGAGTAACAACGAAGCAAACAATTGAAAATATAGCTGGTACTGTTGAAGGATGATTATCTACAAGAGTATATTGTGATAAAGAGACATATAAAGGTATGTATCAAGACACCTTAAAACAATGAACAATTCTAAAACACAAAATAGAATCAATCATATCAAATATCAATACAATGAAAAAGAAACCACATGAGTTACCAAATGTTATTGGCAATTTCTATAATGGTTTACAAAGATTACTATTACAGTGGGAACGTAAAGTAAATGAAAGTGCCGTATATCCAGATAAAAAAATATGATTTGATACTCAGGATTGGAATAACGAGATGAAAGACTTGATGGAAAAGAAAGATATGATGACAGAAATGTCACACAGAGTAGAAGATATCCTTTATATGAATCAAATAGCATAATTTATGCAACAACTCGATACTCTTACAAACAAACACTACTTATCTTTAGCTGCTGTTATGCTCCTTGCACATGCAGTACCTTTGGCATTGAAAAATAGTGAGTTAGTTGTACAAGAAGAAGATAAAGAATTTATAGCATCATATATTGCATTAGGAAAGATATTAGTATATATACTAGCGTGAAGTTGACTATTTCGAGTATTGCACCAACAATTATGATATAATCGATTACCATATGTATCTACAGTAGCTAATAGTATAATTATAATCACTATATGTTTGAGTATCTATACAATCCTCTATGACACAATCATCTATCGTAATAATAAAATCGATCTACAAGCACTCAAAATACTCTTTAAAACTCATCTATTCGCATGAAGAAAGTAATATTGGGAATATTTACAAGTATATGTTTGGTAACCACAATGGTACCAGTATTTGCAGTTGATAGATTCAATGGAGCTCTAGATGATAATACAAGTTCAATTAGCAACAACATTGATCGTTCATTCCCAACGCAAAATGGTATGCAATGAGCATCAGGGATAAGAGATTTTATAATCTATCTTGTGAAAAAGATTATTACACCACTAGTAATATTTGTATGAATATTAATGGGTATTATTGGATTATATGAGCTATTAGGTTCAACAAAAGACGATGGGACAAAAAAATGATTCAACTATATACTTTGGTGAGCACTAGGTATTATTGTTATTATGTCTGCAAATTTCTTAGCTGATACTTTAGTAAATGGATGAATATTCGTCTATGATGCACAAAATCAATTCTTGTGAGGTATGACTGCCCAAAGAATTTATCAAAGACTCATGTTTCCATTCTTGAAATTCTTTATGTATATAGCAATTGGAGTATTATTCATACTTGCATTGATTCGTACGATGACCATGCTGTTTAATCCAAAGGATGATTCATCTAAACAAGCAAGAACCATTATTATATGGAATGCCATATGAATACTCGTTATTATCTTTGCAAAAAATATTATCGAAACAGTGTTTGGTCTAGAACAAGATGTAGTAGCATCAAATGCAACAAGTTTGTGACAAATAGGTAGTTGAGTACTTGCAGATAAACAAGTGCCATATATCTATACAATCATTAACTATATAATTTCATTTATTGGATTTTTCTTGATAGTGATTATTATTATACAAGCAGTACAATTACTTACAAACCCTACAGACGAAGCTGTACAAAAGAAAATGAGAACAAATTTCATTTATATTTTCATTTGATTAGTGATTATTGCAACTTCATATGTGATTACAAATGTATTGATTGCGAAGTAAGTAGTATAATTTATCAGAGAAAAAGAAAAGAGGGAGATGAGTCCCTCTTTTT
>JAYTKZ010000003.1:0-2588 GCA_043729885.1 bacterium | reverse complement strand
ACACACCCAGCGTGCAATGACTTCGCATCAAATTTTGGTGCACTACATCCTTCGATATAATCACCACTTGCATCATCATCGATAATTATCAGTGTATGTTCAAATTGTCACCCTGCGAATGTATTCATACGAAAATACGCTTGCAGTGGTTCTGTGACACTTATTCCCGGTGGGACGTAAATAAACGTCCCTCCTGACCAAACCGCACCGTGCAAAGCCATGAATTTGTGGTCTCTGTTGGGTATTAATTTCATGAAATGTTTTTTTACCAGATCTTCATGCTTCAATAACGCCTGTGACATGTCTTCAAAAATTACTCACTGCTTTGCTCGACGCTCTTTGATATTGTGATATACTACTTCACTATCATATTGTCCCCCGGCTCATGCAAGATATTGTTTCTCTGCTTGAGGGATTCATAGCTTTTCAAACTTTGCTTTAATCATCGGATCTACATCCTCCCATTTTTTTGAATATCATTGAAATCATTTTTTGGGTCTTGCATAAAACACAAGCGAATCAGACTCTATTTGATCTTTAACCCCTTGTAAATCTGGTCCTCGAGTTGGATATGGCATATCATATCGCAGTTTAAGCGACTTCAAACGCAACTCCAACATCCATTCTGGTTCTTGCAAGTCTGCAGAAATTGCCCTTACATTGTCTTCAGAAAGACCTTTGATGTAAAGTTCATATTGTATATCATCTGATGATTCAAGCGTATCTTTGAGGAGTTCTGACATGTAGATACTCTATATAATATTATGTTAAAATCCACATAGAATATATATTGCATTAAAAAATCTCTCTGAACGAGAGTTTTCTGATTGCATTTTTTTGCAAGGAAGAAATCTCGAAGTGAGGAAGATTGAAGGATTATAGTCATAATAGCTTTTTTCAATTTCCCTATAATCTAAAAAAGGCCTGCAATATATGCAGAGCCAATATTTTATACAAATACCTTTACGCAGCGAGTCCACAAAGATGCACCAAAACAATTTTCTTTTCCTGATGCGATTCTACCAGTCCAAAACAGTGTTTAGAGAAATCTTTTTTGATTTGCTCTGTTTTTACTTTTGCTAAATAAAATGCTAGTGTTGATAATTTAAGATCAGAATCTTGTCCCTTAGCATATAGGTATTCTTGTACAAGTTCTATTAGTTTCTCTAATGTTATATCCATGATATTTATTTTATAATAATATTGTAACTATATATTCACATAAGTCAATATTTATAATATCGCTATATATTTCTGTAATACATTTTCAAGATCTACTGATGTATCTACAAACATCACTCATTGTTCTTTTGCTATTTGTTGAAATTTCTTTGAAAGATGTGTGAATCGTCTGATATCATCTTTTCGCTCTTCATCTGGTAATGCAATACTTCGTTCTCTTTTATCTAATGCTTTTATAGTGGCAAATTTCTCTGCTTCATCGACATTTGGATACCCAACTACTATGATAGTATGTTGTGAGCCAAATGCTTGTTTCAACATAGGAATATCAATATGAAATGATTCTATTACATAAGCATCCAACTCCTCATCCAATCAATCACGAATATAAGTAATCAAGAATGCTGTTAGTTTTTTACAAACTTCATCATAATGAATATCATCATTTGCAATATTGTGAGTGATACCCAAATCTGGATAGAGCTCTTGTAATGCAGTTACCAATGGGTCACATGGGATATATGAACATCAATACTTCGCAGCTAATCAACGAGCAAGCGTCGTCTTTCATGCACGAGATGGCCCACAGATAATATATTTCTTCGACATCTTGATAAGATAAATAAACAACTATTGATATAGTGTTTTAATTGCAAAATAAAAGGATTTTATTAGACATATGATATTATCCAATGTTCAAGCATGAAACTATCTATCTACTCTATCAAACAACGAATCAAAAGATACTGACCATGAGAAATCTTTGGAACAACTTTTGCACTCGCATGATGATTTATTGCATCCAGATTAACAGATAACAATGCAATCATTGGATATGTCGGAGCATGGAGTGAAAACATAGGGTATTACTGATACTTTTTATGGAGAGAGAAAAGAGATCAACAAATACTGTTCAATAAAAAAGCATCTATGCGTCAACTTGCAAAATGATTGATTAGTGAATTTTGACCTTGAGAACTACTCGATAGTTTAGTTGTCAGACCACTGACTATGGGGACTGGAGCAAAATATCTAGGATGATTGTGATTATTACTATGAAAATGGGCAGCAGATATCGTATTCTATACATGTACAACAATCCTCTTTTGGCAAAAAACAAGACGTAATGTAGATGTCCGTTTGCAAGCATTGAGTGCCAAGATTAGTGGAAAATGAGAATAAATATATTGAATATAGAGTATGTTTTTGTAAAATATACATACAACTGTTCCAGATAAATCTGGAATGTGCCTCATGGAACTGGTTTCTGTGAGCAAAATGTAAAAGTACATATGTCCTTCGGGATCATCTCTTATACTAGTTATAAGAGACTAACAAGTCTTAGAGATACAATCTTCTAAGATTTTTTTATATTAAAAATATCTTGAAAAAACGCAGCATTTTTA
>JAYTKZ010000002.1:0-1853 GCA_043729885.1 bacterium | reverse complement strand
GAGATAATAAGTTCGTTGTATTGGAGACATTCTAGTATGACTTCTTTCTGAAATATTTCAAAGTTTTTGATAAATATAACTCTTTCATCTATATCATCTAATTGATTAAGTGTAGCAATAAATAAATCACTATTTCAGCTTTCAATAAATATGACTTGTTCATCTTGGCTATATTCTATGTCCTCAAGCGATGTAATATGTCATATTGATATATTTTCTCATTCTACTTGCTGTTCAAAGTTTTCTTGTGCCATTGGATATGCTGTGAGAACAATTGCTTTTTGACCAGATAAACATAAATGAGCCAACATTGTCATAGAAAATTGTGATCATCATGTTTTGTCAGCATAGGTGATGAGACATGGTAGGTCAGTAACTACAGGTGAGTATTTAGTATCATTGTATAATATTTTATATGGCATTGTAGTATATATAATAAATTATATTTTTTCTATTGCATCAAATATTTTTTCTAAATCACTTATATCTGTATAAATATAGGTAGACAATCTACAAGAACCATTTTTTTCAAGTTCGTGAAATAATGGGTGAGTACAATGTCAGCCACATCTTATACAAATATTTTCTAATGCAAGTTTTTCTCACAGTTTGATATTATTAGTGTTTCATTTAATGACAAACGAAAAGATTCATAGTCTATGATCTGTAGATTTTTTCCCAAAAAGCTCAAGTTTTTTATTTTGTGCAAAGCGTTCAAGTGTGTATGAGATCAATTGTTGCTCGTGTGCTATGATAACATCGAATCATCAAATACTTTCAATATATTCTAGTGCTTTGAGAAGTGATACAGCTCATACAATATGAGGAGTGCCTGGTTCAAATTTTTGCCACCCAGAAGACAACTTGAAACTTACTTTGTCTACATCTTCTATCATACCACCACCACCTCGAGCTGGCTTTAAACTCTTAATATGTCTTTTAGCAAGATATAAAATTCATATTCCTGTATCAGCCATGATTTTGTGCCCTGTGAAAATCAAAGCATCAATACGATTTCCTATCACATCGATTTTCCCATGAGGAATTGCTTGTGATCAATCTATGATAAAGAATGTCTCAGGACGAAGTCATGCAGCGATAGCTGCAATATCATACTTTGTTCATGTCACGTTGGAAGCAGCACTAAGTGAAACTACCTTAACTCTATCATGATATTTCTTTTTAAAATCTTCAATACTATAATCATAATTTTCATCAAGATCGATTCGTTCTACCAAAATACCATGGCGTTCAGAAAGCATTTGCCAAGGTACGATATTTGCATGATGTTCTGCAATGTCTACTAAAACTGTATCGCCTGCTTTTAACACACCAGAGTATCGAAGTGTTTGTGCGAGCATATTGTATGCGTATGTTGCATTGTATGTATAGATGATTTCATCAGCACTACAATTGAGTAACAT
This sequence comes from bacterium, assembly GCA_043729885.1. GTDB lineage: Bacteria > Patescibacteriota > Gracilibacteria > Absconditabacterales > Absconditicoccaceae > JBDHUW01. The sequence continues at coordinate 429 of JAYTKZ010000002.1, read as the reverse complement.
AGTGGCTACTTTTTCTTTTGATGCGAAATATAAATCTTCAGACTGTTCGCTGAGAGAGTAAGCCCCACGATGAATATTTGAATATGAAGTTTGAAAAAATTGTGATATTCCATCAATTACATGACGAGGTTTTTGAACTGTAGCAGCTGAATCTAAATATATGAGACCTGGATTGGAATCAAAGATTGGAAAGTCTTTTTTGAATGATTGCATAGTGCGGGTATGCAGAATAAAAATAGTGACTGTGATTGTTGTCACAGATACAATATGAATATAGAATATCCTTATTATTACTAATTGCAATAATAAAAAACACTTCTGAACGAGATTTTTCTGATTGCATTTTTGCAAAGAAGAAAATTCGAAGTGAGGAATGTTGATACATTATAGTTATAATAGCTCTTCTCCAATTTTCTATAATGTAAAAAA
>JAYTKZ010000001.1:0-2588 GCA_043729885.1 bacterium | reverse complement strand
TCTGAGATATGCAACCATTACTGCGTCTGAAAATGATCTATAAGCACTTTGTAAATATCATTCTCTTGTAAGAGCAGCTGTGTTAATACATACAAGTATTGCAGCTTTTGCAGCATCAGTAGTAGGATTACTTGGTGCAGGTTGTGCAACTACAGTTCATGTATTTTCACTACCAGTCATCACTTCTCCAGACGCAAATGTACTACCAGCTAGTGCAACAAATGTTACAGCCAAAAGTGCTAATGTTTTTTTCATATGAGCAAAATATTATGAATAAATATGAGTATTTTATAGTGAATTAAATGTCGAATACAATTATTTTTGAGCATCAAAGAAATCTCGTATATACTTCCCTGCAAAATCAGGTCGAGTATGTGGATAATATACTCAGCGCTCATCTATACTATCAGTATGAGGACATCGTATCACAGGAGCATCAGTCTGACAGTTTGTATATTGTACACAATTTCATCAATCAGGTCAGACAGGAATTGTTTCAGGTCAACAAGAATTTTGTCTCAAGAATACATCACGAGCAGCTACTCATCCAGCAAATGATGCAAGATTATCGAGTGGATTATGCATAATCAATGATGCAGTTGGTCATGTGCAAGTATTTTTTGTTATACTTCATCATACACTTCATATTGCACGAATTACATCTCCACGAGCACATGCTAATGTATTTGTAAACCACGCTCCAAGTGAATGTCACACAACAAATATTTGGTCTTTATTGATACAATAATTATTACTAAACTCTTGAACTAATTGATCAAATAGTTGGAAATCTCTCAGTGCATATGATTTATCTCCAGGACTTTGTCGGCTACGAGTAGGTCATTCTTCTGGTAATCATGAAGGATATACGATAATTGCATTACCTTGTGATGCTTGTTCTACTTTGTAATATGTGCGAATCATAGTATTTGGATTTGTGCGACCATGAAATGCAAAGATCAATTTCATAGGCATATTTTGATTATAGTTTTTTCAAACAACAGTAATATAATGACGATTAATACCACCGATTAGTGATGTATTTGGAGCTGTTCAAGGAGGTGACTTCCCACATCACAATGTTCATGGTTTGCGGATATTATCAAAAGTGATAGTTCATTCTTTTTTTAGAATTAATTGATGAACTAGATATGACATATTTCCACGAGTTAAATTATACCAAGGAATAATGCCAAATTTTGAAAAGATGTTGTTGTTGTGAATATAGTCTATATATGGTTGTGCTCGAGCATTTCATTTTCACTCAAGTATTCATGCGTTAAATCACCCTAATGTAATTTTGAATCATTCAGCAATTGTAACTTTCTGCTCTGGTTTAAATGTTCCATCAGGATATCATTTCGCTAATTTATTTGCCTTGGCATAACAGATATAAGGCGCATACCATTGGTCTTTTACATCAGAGAAACAGTTGTTTCAAGATCATATGTTCGCTTTGGCTCATTCGAGGATAATTTTCATTAATTCAGCACGAGTAATATCTTTATTTGGTCAGAATGTTCAATCTGGATATCACTTTACAACTCCTCTATTTGCAAGGAATGTAATACTCTCACGGTAGATATATGTTCTTGTATCTGTGAATGTTGTTGCAGCACTAGTATTAGTTATCGGGAATATACTTATACTCATCATTATACTAGCAACAATAATACGATTATATTTATTTATCATAGTTATTTGATATATAAAATATACTTCTCTATAGTAGTATTTAGTAGCTTAATAACAACAAATTCACTATTTTCAGAACATATTCTTAAATACTCTTGCAATTACACTATTTTTCTCTATTATAGAACATGTTCTAATTTATATTATTATTAATATCACATGAAACACTTATCATTTCCAGAGTATGCAGACGCTACTAAAACAGGTATTGTTGTTGTAGATTTCTATGCACAACGATGTCCCCCATGCAAAATGATTGCTCCACACCTAGAAGAACTTGCTAAAAGTTTAGAAGGGAGAGCTACTTTTTATAAAGTTGATACTGATGAACAAAATTATTTAGCTGGAATAGAATGAATCAGAGCTATGCCAACCATGAAAGTATACAATAACTGAGTTATGATTAAAGAAATTGTATGAGCAGATTTACAAACATTACATGAAACTTTAGTTCCATTAGTGAAGTAATTATATGACAAAAAAATATGTTATACCAGCTACTACTCGTATCTGACATGTTCATCTCAAAGTTTCAAACATTCAACGTGCATTAGATTTTTATTGTGGTATTTTGTGATTTGAATTAATCACTACATACTGAGTAGATGCTGCATTTATATCAGCTGGATGATATCATCACCATATAGGTCTCAATACTCGAGAAAGCAAAGATGCTCCTCCACCACCTCGTCATAGCACAGGTCTTTTTCATGTAGCAATACTATATCCAACTCGCAAAGATTTAGCAGAAATTACAAAAAGGCTGGTTGATGCTGGTATTAAAATTGGTGCTTCTAACCATGGTGTATCAGAAGCAATCTATTTGGAAGATCCAGATGGGAATGGTATCGAACTATATAGAGATAAACCCAGAGATCAACGACCAAAAAAAC